>DAOUUD010000104.1 GCA_030668345.1 Candidatus Cloacimonadota bacterium
ACATTTTTGTGAGTTGATCTATTGTGTAGATCTTCTCTCCGTCCATTTCCAGCAAAACGGTTTTATTTTTTATCCCTGCTTTTTCAGAGGGACCATCCTCAACAGTTTTAGTTATCAAAATCCCATGCTGTTCTTTCAGCTCCAGTTTCTCACGTGTTTCGTTATCCAGTTCTGCCAGGAATACACCCAGATAGGCTTTTTTCTTGGGTTCAAAAGTTTTCTTTTCTCCCAGTTTTAAATTCAGTGATTTCACTTTCTTATCGCGGAAATACTTAATCTTCACGGTTTGTTCAGGTTCAAAGTAACTCAGCATTTTTGTAAGCTGATCTGTTGTATAAACCTTATCACCAGCAAGTTCCAGGATAATATCTTTGCTTTGCAAACCAGCATTATCTGCTGGACTTTCATCTACTACCTTCTTGATAAGAATACCATAATTCTCTTTCAAACCGAATTTTCTATACTCCTTTTGGGACAGATCGCCCAGATACACACCCATATAAGCTTTGGCCAGAAGCGGAGCAGCAAACAGTGTAAGTACAACCAAAGCGATGAGTATTACTCTAATTCTTTTCATTTTTCCTCCATTTTTTTAGAAACTTACTTCACGTATTTTTTTTGGTTTTCTTTTCTGATTAAATTCTGATATTATCATCACAGCACCTTCTTCCGAAGATACATATTTACGGATTATATATGTTTTGTCTTCTCGAAATTTGGATGGATCCAGTCTGTCAACAAGCTGTGGGTTATAAATGGATGTATAAGCCAGTTCATTTTCTGTATCACTATACTCACTCTCTGCCACCATTATATTTGAAGGGAATATCAGTTTATTCAAACTGAGAGCTACACCCGGTTGGATGACAATGACACAACCAAAAATAAGCAGCAAAGAAGCCAAAGCAGTTGCCAGCTTGAATTTGAACCGGAAGTTGTTTGCGGGTCTATAAAACCTGTTTACCAATTTTCTTCTCAATTCATTTTCAAAAGGATCGTCCTCTATTTTAGGAACGTCTATAGAAAATAATTTATTCTCAAGATCTTTCATTTTCGATCTCCTTTTCAACATTCATCCGGAGTTTTTTTAGAAGCCTGTGCATTTGCACTTTGATGGTTCCTTCCTTCTTATTGTAGATATCGGCAATTTCTTTATAGCTGAGTTTCTCAAAAAATCTTAGTGCTATCAAGTTCTGTTCAACAGTTTTAAACACTGCTATTTTACGCTGTATCACCTCATAATTAAACTGGATATCATCTCCATCTACTGTATTCCATTTTACTGATTCCCTGATCCTGTCTTCTCTTTTCATATTCCTGTAAAACTGATTAACTTCGTTCACTGCGATCCTGTATAGCCAGGAAGAAAAGCTGCATTTGCGGGAATCGAGAAACCTGAAAAGGGAAAGGCGTTTCATTGCTTTGAAGAAAACATTTGATACAATTTCGTTGCGCACTGCTTCATCATTCACTCTATGAAATACAAAATTATTCATAATTGGATAGTATTTCCGATACAGATAATCGAATTCCTGCAAATCCTTTTTTGCTCTTATTATACTGTTTCTTTCAGTATCCAATTTCTAATTCCTTCAAATCTCTACAAATGAAACGTTAACAAAGTTAAAAGTTACATTTTTTATAAAGTGGATAAATACTAAAATTTTAAAATGAACTCAGTTTTTACATTCAGTTCGGAATTGGCAGTAATAGTACCTCCGTGAAATCGCATGATCTGACGTGAAAGGCTTAATCCAATCCCGGAACCACTTGCTTTGGTTGTAAAAAAGGGAATGAATATTTTATCGATCACATCTTCCAGGATGCCGGGACCGTTGTCTACTACCTGAATGGCAACTTTTCCTCTTTTATCCAGGAAAGCATTAAGTTCTATTTTGCCATTTTCCTGTCCTTCCAATGCATGCTGAGAATTCTTCAGCAGGTTTAGAAGAACCTGCTCGATCTGCTGCTGATCGGCAGTAACTTCCAACGTTTCAGGAATGATAGAGATTTTGCAACTGACGTTATTTTTTTGCAGTTCTTCTTCCATAAGAAGTTTAACATTATCAAAAATGTTTTTAACAGGTACTATTTCAAACTCTGGTTTGGGTATTTTTGTAAGATCACGGTAAGATTCCACAAAACGGATCAACCCCGTACTTCGCTTATTGATGGTCATCATAGATTTTCTTATATCTTCCACGGTTTCATCGTCTATTTCCTGTGGGATATTATCGGTCGTATCAATATCCTTCAATAACTTTGTAACTGTGGCAGAAAGTGAAGCAATAGGTGTAATGGAATTCATCATTTCATGTGTAAGAACGCTTATCAGCTTCTGCCAGGCAGCCATTTCCTGCTCTTCCAATTCACTTTGTATATTCTGAATGGAAACCAGGGTTATACTTCTATTCCGCAATTTGAATTCAGTGGCATATACTGCCAGTTGAAGCATTTGATCTTCATCGGAAGTGCGTATCAGCGTCCGTTCACCCGGTTTCATTTTCTTGAGTGTTTTTACTAAATCGCTACTAAAGATTTTTAAATTTTCAATATTTTTTAGTCTCGATACCTGGAACATTTTTTTTGCACTGTTATTGATTATCTCCACAGTTCCATCTTTGCGATACGCAATAAGACTGATACCAATATGCTGAATGACGTTCTGCAGGTAAAAATAATGCTCTTCTTTTTCCGAACGGATCTTTTGGAAATCCCCGATCACATTGTTGAATGCTTCTTTAAGCCCATCATAAGAAGTTCCCAGTCCTTCGATTTTGAAAGAACGGGAAAAATCGGAATAACGTATGGAATCAAGGAAAGTAGTAAGGTAGCGGTTCGTTTTTTGAATGTACTGGAACATGGATGATATTTGTAATATAGTTATCATACCAAGAAGGATCGGAGTAACACTGAAACCAAGATTATAAACAGAGATGAATGTTAAAAGTATTGTTATAGATATTAGAATAATTCGTACAGAACAGTTGATCTTAAAATTTTTATAAATCATACTTTCCCAACCTTCTGTACAGTGAAGCCCTGGTAAGACCCAATTCTTTGGCTGCTGCACTTATATTACCGTTGTTTTTGCGCAAAACGCGCTGGATCACATCCTTTTCTACTTCCTCTATGTTGTAAGATACAAAGCTATCTTCCATATTTATATCACCTGGTTTTGTAAGCATGAAGTCTGCTGGTTGCAGAATATTCGATTCGCTTAATATAACTGCCCGTTCCACAGAATGCTGCAACTCACGCACATTACCCGGCCAATTATATTGTTCCATCTTTCTTAAGGCAGCAGATGATATTCCTTTTATGTTCTTCTTATATTTAATCAGGTTCATTTTTAAGAAATGTTCTGCTAATAATTTTATATCTCCAATCCTTTCTCGAAGTGCTGGCAGGTGTATTTCAACTGTGTTAATTCTATATAGAAGGTCCTGGCGAAATTGATTTTCTTTTGCCATTTTATAAACAGGCATGTTCGTAGCACAGATCAACCTTACATCAACTGGTATATGCTTATTTGAACCTACTCGTATCACTTCCCTTTTCTCTAAAACCTGTAAAAGCTTCGATTGCAGGGATAGAGAAAGATTACCTATTTCATCCAGGAATAATGTTCCTCCAGAAGCAATTTCGAAACGTCCGGGTTTATCTCTCTTTGCATCTGTGAATGCACCTTTCACATGTCCGAATAACTCACTTTCGAAAAGAGTTTCGCTTATTGCTCCCAGGTCTACATTAAGAAAGACTTCATTACTTCTGGGTGAATTTCTGTGCAGTGCTCTGGCAACCAGTTCTTTTCCCGTTCCATTTTCTCCTAGAATAAGTACATTGGCATCGGTAGAGGCAACTTTCATGATTGTTCTGATAACATTCTGCATTTCCTGAGAATTCCCTATAAAATCATGAAAAGGTAGATCCATAGTAGCACTCAATTCTTTTTGTTTCATGCGCAGGTTATCTGCTTCTTTCAGAGAGCCTCGTAATTTTAAAGCAGAAGATAATGTTGCCAGAAGTTTCTCATTCTGCCATGGTTTCAAAATAAAATCCACAGCTCCTAATTTGATAGCTTTTACTGCTTTTTCCACATCGCCATAAGCTGTAATAAAAATAACCACTGCAGATGGATCGATCTCCATTATTTTCTCAAGCCAGTTAAAACCCTCCTGACCGCTGATGGAATCTTTAGTAAAATTCATATCCAGCAGTATTACATCATAATTTTCTTTCTGCATAAGTTCAGGAATTTTATTCGGATTGTGTTCGGTATGTATAATTTCAACATGATTTTTTAAAAGCAATTTTAAACTAAAAAGAATGTCTTCATTATCGTCAACTGCCAATATCTTACCATACTTTTCATTCATAAAAACTCCAAATATTTAAATTCATGATTCATCCTCCTTCCTAATCTGGCAACTGCCGGATGGAAAGGAACTAACATCTGAAGCTTCCGCTTCAGTACGAAGTAGAAACTTCGTGAATATCGCCATTCCCAACTGGAAAGTTGGGAATGAGCAGCAGAGTATGCTGTCTGATAATTCTCGTTACATAGCTTCCTGCTATTCTCATATTCCCTTATTTGGGGAATAACAGTGGTTAAAATGCAAAATCACTATTCTTCGTCAATAAAAAACTGTCCGCAAACGAACACACTTTAGTTCATAATCGAACACCAAATCCAAACTTACGATTTGCTAATTCTTTATATTATAGTTAATTACCATTTGGCACGCTATTTGCGGTAATGTAAGTTGTGAAAAGAAAAAGGAGTTTGTATGGATCGAAAGATTGAAAAGAAAAAGTGGACGCCAAAGAAGATAATCTGGTTATCTATTGGTGGGATCTTTATATTTCTAATTTTATACAATTTAATATTTGGAGACCATAGTTCTAAGTTCAATGTTCAAAAGGAACGCATTTCCATTGAAGAAGTCAAGGAAGATTTTTTCCAGGATTATATCACAGTAACCGGAACAGTTGAACCCATAAGTACAATCTTCCTGGATGCAATGGAGGGTGGTCGTGTGGAAGAGATTGTTACGGAAGAGGGTACAATGGTAAAAAAAGGAGATGTGATACTGCGTCTCAGCAACACAAACCTTCATCTCGAAATAATGAATCGTGAAGCAAATCTAGCTGAACAGATAAACAACTTACGAAATACACGACTTTCTATGGAACAAAATAAATTAAACCTGACCAGACAATTACTTGAACTTGATTATCAATTTAACATCCAGAAAAGAGAATATGAAAACAGTAAAGACCTCTTTAGTAAGAAATATATTTCAGATAAAGAATTTGAAGAAGAAAAGGAATACTATGAATATCTGGCTAAAACACGAGAACTGGTAATTGAAAACCAGAAAGCAGATTCACTTTTCCGTGAAATTCAAGTTACCCAATTGGAAAACTCAGTTGAACAAATGCAGCTCAATCTGGTATTCGTAAGAAAGAAACTGGATAACTTAAGCGTTAAAGCACCAGTAAGGGGTTTGCTTGTTAGCGTTAACGCAGAAATCGGAGAAGCTAAATCGTCAGGGCAAAGACTTGGGCAAATACATGTATTAGATGAATTCAAAATCCACCTGGAAATAGATGAACATTACATTTCACGTGTCCATGCACAACTGATCGGAGAATTAGATTTCACAGGAAAAACATATAAATTACGTATTAAAAAAATATATCCCGAAGTTCGAAATGGTCGTTTTGGAGTTGATCTTGTTTTCACAGAAGATGTTCCGGAGAGAATTAGAACCGGTCAAACATTCCGTGTAAAATTAGAACTTGGAGAATCCAAAATAGCAATTCTTGTTCCGCGTGGTGGATTTTATCAAAGCACTGGCGGTCAATACATATTTGTAATCGATCCTTCCGAAAAATTTGCTGTGAAACGTGATATAAGATTGGGTAGGATGAACCCGAGATATTACGAAGTACTGGAAGGACTGAAACCTGGAGAGAAAGTTGTTATATCCAGTTATGATAACTTTGGAAGAGCAGAAAAATTGATACTAAAATAGCAGAGAGCATGGAGCAGAGAGCAAAGGGAATGAAGAATGAGTAAGTTTAGATTTGAAGATTTGGAAATCTGGAAATTAGCAATTGAGATACTGGATATGTGTATGGAAATTTCAGATATTTTGGAACAAGCACATCTTTATAAATTTGCAGAACAATTGAGAGCAGCAGGATTGAGCATTTCCAATAATATTGCTGAAGGCTCCGGTTCGAATTCTGATAAAGAGTTTTATAGATTTCTAAATTACTCTCGCCGCTCAGCTTTTGAAGTCGCAAATATTACGAT
>DAOUUD010000090.1 GCA_030668345.1 Candidatus Cloacimonadota bacterium
CAGCTTCATTATAAGTGGGAATTATTACCAGGGCTTTCAATTATTTTTTCTCCTTTTCAGGTTTATCCAGGTTGTTTTTAAGAAGCTGCTTATCAGGAACTTTTTTATTGCTTTTAGCAGGATTCCCCAACCATATTTCTTCGGGCGGAACATCACGCGTGAGCACACTGCCACCGGCTACCATGCCATCTTCGTGAATTGTAATACCGGGCAGAATAGTAGCATTTACACCAATTCTTCCGCCTTTCTTAATGGTTATACCTTTAAAATGTTTGAATCGTTCTTTGTCACGTCCCATGTAATTATCGTTGCTGGTAGCTACTGCTGGAGCTACAAAACAGTAATCTCCAATCTCGGAATAAGCGGTGATATAGCAGTTAGTTTCAAATTTGCATCTATTCCCTATCGTAACATAATTCTCGATCGTTACATTACGCCCGATGATGTTAAGCTCTCCGATGATAACGTTCTCACGAATCGTTGCCAGATCTGCTATCAGACAATTATTGCCTATCTGCGACTGTACATAAATTACTACATTTGCCCCGATCTGGCACTGGTTTCCTATTTTGGCTGGTTTCAGGTTTGGATCGATCTTAAAGATGCTGCGAGGTGAACTGAGTGGTTTTTTACCAATGATCGTATTATCGTCTATGCGTACTCCATCACCAATAAATGAACCTTCGTGGATGATCACATTATGTCCGATAAGACACTCTCCCCCGATCTGAACATCATCCAGGATCACGCAGTTACAACCTATCTTTGTATCTTTGCCGATCTTTGCCGAATCTGCAATATATTGATTCATTTCTCACCCTCCAAAACTGGAATGAAAGCACAATTATGAAAACAGAGTTGTTAGTAAAGATTTTTTCTTTATATTTATAAAAAAAAACGGCTGCCAATCAGCAGCCTTTATTTCATTTGAAACTTTATTTATTAAACAACACCGTGATCGATCATTGTATCTGCTACTTTGATAAATCCGGCAATGTTGGCACCTTTTACGTAATTGATGAAATCTCCTTCTTTACCATGCTTTACACATTGTTCATGAATTGCGATCATAATGTTATGAAGTTTTTCATCAACTTCTTCTCTTGTCCAGCTGAGACGAAGACTGTTTTGAGACATTTCCAGACCGCTTGTAGCAACTCCACCAGCATTAGCTGCTTTTCCTGGTCCGTATAGGATCTTAGCTTTCATATATACTTCAATCGCTTCAGGAGTAGAAGGCATATTTGCACCTTCGGAAACACAGAAACAACCGTTATTAATAAGAGTTTGCGCATCATTAGCATCGATTTCATTTTGAGTAGCACTTGGAAGAGCGATATCGCATTTAATTTCCCAGGGTCTTTTTCCCTCTACATATTTTACACCATATTTATCAGCATATTCTTTAATTCTACCACGTTTAACGTTCTTAAGTTCCATTACATAAGCCAGTTTATCGGTATCTATTCCATTCGGATCGTAGATATAACCACTGGAATCTGATAAGGTAACAACTTTCCCACCAAGTTCGTTAACTTTTTCTGTAGCATATTGCGCTACATTTCCGGAACCGGATACCGTACAGATCTTACCTTTAAAAGATTTTCCTCTTGTTTTAAGCATTTCTTCTGCGAAATACACCTGACCATATCCTGTTGCTTCCGGTCTGATTAAGCTTCCACCCCAGTTCCTTCCTTTACCAGTGAGTATGCCAACAAATTCATTTCGAAGTTTCTTATACATTCCGAACATATAACCGATCTCTCGACCGCCAACACCTATATCACCAGCGGGAACATCTGTATTTGCTCCAATATGACGGAAAAGTTCAGACATAAATGACTGACAGAAATGCATAACTTCATTATCAGATTTTCCTTTGGGATCGAAATCTGACCCACCTTTTCCACCGCCCATCGGAAGAGTTGTTAAGCTGTTTTTGAATACCTGTTCGAATCCGAGGAATTTAAGGATACCAAGATTAACAGATGGGTGCAAACGAAGACCACCTTTATATGGACCTATGGCGCTGTTAAATTCTACACGGAAGCCGCGATTCACTTGAACTTCACCATTGTCATCTACCCAGGGAACACGGAAAATAATAACTCTTTCAGGTTCAACAATTCTATCTAAGATCTTCGCTTCAACGTATTTCGGATTGGATTGATATACGTCCCAGATTGATTCTACAACCTCTTTCACGGCTTGCATAAATTCAGGTTGACATTTGTTTTTTGCTTCTACCTTTTCTAAAAACTCATTCATTGTCATAAAAAAACCTCCGCTTATTTTTTTTGAGTACACAATTTAAAAAGAAAATATATGTCAAGAGCAAAAGCCTTTATAAGAATTCTAGTAAAGATAAAGTCATCTATTTCAATTTAACAAAACATAAAATATAATGAAGGTTTGATGTTACAAAAATAAAAAAAGAGAAATTTGCATATTTAATATTTATAATTATTTCTTAATAATAAATCTCTTTCTTTTACTCAATAAAACCATATCTCTTAAATAATGAATATTTTCGGCATTCAACCATTTTTCTTCGAAATCAACTTGTTGAACAAGAGTTGCAATAGCAGCTAAAGTTTTCAGGTGAAATGCTCTATCTTCTTTTGTCCCGATAAAAGCAAATACAGCTTTTACTGAATTTTCTTTGGAAGTGAATTTGATGCCCTCTTTACATCGAACAAGCATTAAGAAAAAATTACCACTACCCTCAATAATTATATGAGGAATGGCAATAAAAGGTGATATGGCAGTATTGCAATCTTCCTGCCTGCTTTTTAAAAGAGTAAAGATTTCTTCTTTATCTATCTCAATTTCATTAGAAATATTTTCAGAAATTATTTCAAAAAGCTGATCTATTTCAAGAGGGCCCTCTAAATCTAAAATTTTTGCATTTTTGACCAGCTTATCAAATTTATCAGATTTTATATTATCTCGATCACATAAAATATCCCTGAATTCTGTTTCCAGAATATGGTCTGTCAACCTATTATCTGTTATTCTTTTCAGTAAATGTAAAAGTGCATATTCACCCGCATGTTTCTTTCTACCGTAAAACAGATAAAAACTTACACTTATTAAAAGAAAAGCCATACTGAGCTCGATCGCTTCGAGTCCCAGATCGATAATGAAAAATGAGAAAATAATAATTCCAAAAATTTGCAGCCAGGGATATAAAGGTGCTTTAAAACTTGGTCTGTAATTCTTCAGCTTACTTTCTCTTAATATAATTACTGCAAGATTAGTTAAAACATAAGCAGTTAAAATAACAACTGAAGCTGCTTTTACTAACATTTCTAAAGGTAACTGTAATGCCAGAACAATAAATAAACCGGTTATGAAAATTGAGGGAACAGGTGTTTTAAATCTTTTACTGACTTTACTGATAGCATTTGGCAGAAGATTATCTCTGCTTAAAGCTAAGGGATAGCGAGATGCGGACATTATTCCGGCATTTGCAGTTGTGATAAAAGCTAATAAAGCAGCAATCGAGATGATGATGAATCCTGGTGTTCCGGAAATAGCCTTTGCTGCATCCGCAATCGGCGTAAGTGAACCGGAAAATGTAGCTGCCGGTAAAACTCCAACTGTAACAATAAGAAGTAAAGTATATATTATTGTAACAGTAATTACAGAGACGATCATCCCCAGAGGAATATTCTTTTTGGGATTGTTAATTTCTTCAGAAACACTTGCTACTTTCAATAATCCACCAAAAGATATAAAAATAAAACCTGCTGTGGCAAAAATTGAATTTATTCCTTGCGGAGCTAAAGGATGAAAATGAGATGTATTTATTTTAGAAAATCCAAAGATTATATAAAAGACCATAAAAATTAATAAACAGGATACAAGTGAGACCTGAAATTTGGCAGCTTCTTTTATTCCAATTGTATTCAATAAAACGAAAAAAAAACAAACTAGAATTGAAGAGATCAATACAGGAAATCCTGTAACAATAAAAATTATCTCCGATATACCGAATATGGCAAAAGCACTTTTCAAAGATAAGGCAAACCAGCTTAAAAAACCGGAAATAGTTCCAATAAACGGACCTAAACTTCTATTGATAAAATAGTAATCACCTCCGGCTTTGGGCATAGCTGTAGAAAGCTCTATAATACTGAAAATACCGATCAGAGCAAGAATTCCTGCCAGAAAATATGAAATAAATACTGCCGGTCCGGTTCGAGCAAAAGCAAGTCCGGGTAAAATAAAAATCCCGGAACTTATCATCGCACCTGTGGCTATACTGAATACATCGAAGAAATTCAATCCTTTTTTTAGTTTCATTTTAAATCCTTTATTGTTCCATAAATCAAATTTAAATTGTTCTTTTAAATTATGTAAAGTTTTTTCTGATTAAAAATAATATTTCTTATTTAAAATTATAACAACACCCGTATTGCTCCTGAAAGATTATTCAGGTCGCATTTTACAATTGCTAAATCAGGTTTATTGAAAGCTGCAGAAAAAAGATGAGTTTTCCCGATTTTTTGCTTCCATGAGCCAGTGATACCGGAAGATTCATGAATGTGACCATGCAGAGTAATAAAAGGTTGTTTTATTTCTATAAACCTTTTTATGGCAATGCTTCCCACGTGTAAATCAATCGGAGCATGATCTATCATTTGTCCATCCAGTGCAGCTCTATCCAGGTTGGTTTGATATGGAGGGGCGTGAAATAAAAAGATCGAATTCGAAAGATCTTTCTCAGCAGTTAATTTATCAAGATCATTTTTTATAGTTGAATATTTTTTTTCATCTTCTGAAACTGGATAAGTTCTATAACCTTCAGTGGGTGAGACACAACCAACATCTACAAACCTGGAAACATCGTATCGTTCCCAATCTTTTAATAAGAAAGGGCTTGGTGGAACATAGGCATAACCATATATTTGATATTCTTTATAATTTACTTTCCGATTATGAACATAAGTCCATATACCAAGATTTTCTGCTTCCAGAAAAGAATTCTCCTCACTTCTCGGATCGTCATTTCCCATTATCAAATACACTTCCGGATAATCATCACCAATATTTGCTTTTAAATCCAGAAATTTTTTAACCAAATACTCATTAACGAAATCTTGGGACCGGATATCTGACAATTCATTCAATGCTGCTATCGAAGGTAACAGATCACCACCCAGAAAAACAATGTCAGGTCGTTCTTTTTCTATTTCATTGAATAGTTTTTCGTATCTATCTATTTTCCCATGAATGTCTGAAACGAAGAAGCATAAATTCATAATTAAATTGTCACTGAATTACACAGACTAAACACTGACTTTTTATTAACCACAGAGCACACGGAGAGCACCGAAAAAATCTCCTCTTCAGTCTTCGCGAAGCTACACCCTAACATGTGAGAGGAGTCCGGTTTTAGTTGAGATGTGTGTTTCATTCATCATTCCTTGTTCGATATTCATTTCCCCAAACCTTACGATTGTTATCAACTCCAACTTCGTTTGAAGTCGAGTCCAATCAGTTCGACAATAAATATTAAATTTCAGTGTCTTCGGAGTTTCTCGGTTTTCCATTTTGTTAGTTTTGTTCGTTGCTCAATTTTCTTTCATTTTCAAAGGACGGGCAGCATTGGTTACAGCACCGATTTTAACCGCATAGCTTGTTTTTTTCTTTATGTCATCATCTGTAACGATATGAATATCAAGTAATCCATCACTCTTAAATCCTGTTTTCTGATAATTTATTTCGGAAAGACACAAGCTCCATCCCTCCAACCAATCCATAAGTTCTTTTTTCTGTTTATCTGTTCCCCTGAAATGAATTAATAGATCTATATCGCTTGCAGGACCGGCAACAGCATTTTTGGTGCTTCCAAAAACATAAATTCCTTCAACCCCGAATCTGCCAGGATTTAGTTCACCTGCAATGTGTTCGGCTATGTTTGATCTCCATCTCCAATGATTCTCTGATATCGGGGATGATAATAACTCAACTTCTTCTGTAACATGAACTTCTTCAGTAGACATAGAAAGATAAGCCAATGCTTCATTCGAGTCTGCATTCATCAATATCTTTAGAATCTTTCCATCTGTCACTTTTCTTATGTCGATAATCTTTATAACATCTTCTAATGAAGTAAATTCCGGTAAAAGATTGCTTAGAATATTTTCAGATTTGGTTAAAAAGTTTTCGTTAAATGTAATACCTTTCTCATCCGGATATAAAGGTAAGTATTTAATTGAGGATTCGACCAGATCCTGGAAGAAATGAGTTCCGAAGGATAAATCGGGAGTATAATTTCCTTTTTTCTTTGCTATCTCAATCAGCATGGCAGTGTTATTAATACCCGAATAAGTTATACTGACTCCAAGTTTTATATCTCCTCTGCTGCCCCACCTTCCCGGTCCCATGAGAATGAATTTTCTTTTGGGTAATACTATATTTATCTTTTCAACTGCTTTTCCAACTGATTTTAATTCTTCAATTGTTTCCAGAGAATTATACATATCCGGATCGACATATACAATATGAGAGATATCCTTAAGTTGACCGTTTGACACATATTTTTTTGCATTAAAAATAATATTTTCTTTTGCTATATCTCGTGGAATTGCGGATGGGATATTATCTTTGGAATAACATTGAGCTCTGCATTGTAGAAGATAAAAATCCTTTCCATCAGAAGCAAACTCAATATCTACCGGCATGTTAGTCTTTTCTTGAAGAATATCTAATACACTTTTCATTTTTTTCAAAAAAGGCGTTCCGGAAATCAATCCGTTGAATGTAACAATTAAGTCATCTTCTTTAAAATTAAGATTAAATAAAGGTTTAGATGAAAAACGATTTTCTTCATATACAGATACAATTTTTTCTATTACTGGATACTCATTACCAGATATTTTTAATAAATC
>DAOUUD010000149.1 GCA_030668345.1 Candidatus Cloacimonadota bacterium
AGCAACAAAGTTCAGGTCTTTATTGATGTCTCCAGCAGTTTTTTTGTAACCTTCACCATTGTAAGCAGCCAGGGCGTAAGTACCTAATCCATTTGGGAAATAACCTGTTACACCAAAACCGTAATCCGTTGAACTCACAAATTTGTATTTGTCGGAAGGGTCTTTATCGATTGTTTGATAAGTCCAGTCATAGATTGTACCGAAATACGTTTTCATTAATCCCACAGTAATTTTGGAATCCTTGATAGGAAGCATATTGCTGAAATCAAGATAAGCATACTTGATCTTTAAACCTGCACCGTCCAAACCGTCTTCATCACTGAAGAAATCTACATTGAAACGACCTTTAATGTTGTTTCCGAATTTTGGTTCAAGACGAAAGTAACCTCTCTTGAGAGCCATCTCATTTTTTGTTACTTCACCATCGATCGTCTGGTACGTCCAACGATTCCACAGTTCCATTTTCAGTTTTGTTTCTGCATTCAAAATACCAAATGCAACGATTGTTAAAATCACAATCAATAATGCTTTTTTCACTTTTTTCCTCCTTGTTTTTTCGGACATTTTTTATCCGTTCAACTTTATTATACGGAGGGAAAGTTAAGTGAGTATATGGGGAATGTTAAGGTTTGGTTAATAAAATTATGAAGCCGCTGATAACGCGGATAAACACGGATTTGGAATGCAAGACCTTGCGAACGGTTTTTGTACTTCTCGTATTACTTGACCTTCGCAATGGTTGGATTAGGAAACCGGGAGTTTATTACTAAATTTTGATTATTCTTAACTTGTACTTCGTTGCAAGTCAAGTCTGATTAGATGTTGCTCTCATTCTCCTGAGAGCTTTTTCCTTCAGTTGCCTAACACGTTCGCGGGAGATTTTCAATTCCTGTGCTATTTCTTTTAATGTGAGTTGTTCCTCATACAGCATCCGCAATATTTTTCTTTCAGTATCAGGTATATTTTGCGGAAGTTTTAAATACTGGCTGGTTTTTAATTCGTCTTCTTTGGTTTCAACCGATTCTTCTGTAAGTTTTATCGAATCGAGGGAACTTTTCTTTTCATTATCTATCGCTGCCAGGATTTTTTTCTTTATCCAGTAAGTTGCATAAGTAGAGAATTTTGCACCTTTATCATCCCGAAATTTATCAGCAGCTTCCAGAAGACCGATCATTCCTTCCTGCTCCAGGTCTTCGGTAGGAACACCAAGATGAGCATATTTTTTTACAATGCTTCTTACAAGCGGAAGGTATTCGTTTGCGATTTTTTCTTTATTCATTTTTCTTTATTTGTTGGAAGTTTTATAATAAATTTCGTTCCCTTACCAACTTTGCTTTCCACAGCGACCGTTCCCTTGTGAAGATTGACGATATGTTTTACGATGGAAAGTCCCAGGCCTGTTCCGCCCATTTTGCGGGAACGCGATTTATCTACTGTGTAGAAGCGTTCAAAAAGGCGGGGAAGATGTTCCGGTGCAATTCCATTTCCTGTGTCTGTGATCTCAAATATGCTTTTGTTCTCTTCCTGTTTTACTTCTATTTGTATTTCACCTTTTTCGGTATATTTAATGGCATTATCCACCAGGTTGATGAAAACCTGTTCCCATTTGAATCTGTCAGCAACAAACGTTTCCAGCTTATCTTCGATAGTATATTGGAATTTCAGCTTCTTCCCTTTGAGACGATGCTCGAAAATCTTGTTGATATTCTTCAGAAACTCATCCGGTTTAATATTTTCTTTTTCTAGGGAAATATCGTGTTCCAGCCTGGAAAGAGTAAGCAGGTCTTTAACAATATTTATCAACCGATCTGTGTTGCGTTTTATGACCTCGATATAAGATGGATGTTCATCACCGATCTCATCTTCAAGGGTTTCCAGGTAGCCTTTTATAGAAGTGAGCGGAGTTCGCAGTTCGTGGGAAACATTAAGGATGAAATCTTTCTTTATATTCTCCAGTTGGCGGATATCGGTAATGTCATACAAGATAAAAACTGTTTCTTCCGTAAGCGGGGAATGGGATGTGCTGCAAAGATAGTGTTTTCCATCCATCTCTATTTCTTCGGTTCTGTTTTCCGGTTTGTTAAAGATACCATCGGCAACATCATAAAGCTCTTTTTCCCGGATCACATTCCAGAAATACTGTCCTTTTACATTTTGTTGCTTAACAAGATCGATAAAACTATTATTAGAAGTTGTAATGAATCCTTTCTTATCCTGGATCCAGATAGCTTCTTTGATCGATTCGATGATGGTATTGAATCCTTCCTTTTGTTTGGAAAGCTTAGCTTCATATTTTTGAAGTTTTTTAGAAATGCTATCCAGATTGTTAAAAATATTCCTGTATTCGAGATTTTTGGGATATTTTAATTCGGAGAAATCACCTTCTGCAATTTTCCCAATCTGCTCATTTAGGTTTTCAACAGGTTTAATAATGGAATATGAATAAAAGATCGAGATAAGTAAGGATATAATTGTGATCAGCGATATTGCCAGCAGAAGACTTGTGAACGGTATCACGTGAACGATGAGAACAAATACCAGGATCGCATATAATATCAGAATGATGGAAAATGTACGAATTGCTTTGTTAAAAAGTTTCATTTCACTCTTCTATTTTATAACCTACGCTGCGAATATTTTTTATGAATTTACCAGCCGGTCCCAGTTTCTCCCGCAGGTTTTTTATATGAACGTCCACCGTTCTATCTATGACTATTTTATCATTTCCCCATAGATGATCCAAAATCTGGTTCCTTGAATAAACCCAGCCGATCCTTTTGGTAAGGAATTTGAGAAGATTAAATTCGGTCGAGGTCAGATCGATTTTTTTATTCTCTACACAAACTTCAAATTTATTCGTATCGATCTTCAGAATTTTACCAACTATCAGAACTTCTTTTTCTTGTTGCTTGGAATCGCTTCGCCTGAGAACAGCTTTGACACGGGCAACAAGTTCGCGAGGTGAAAAAGGTTTTACAATATAATCATCTGCGCCGAATTCCAGACCTAAGATCCGGTCTGTTTCCTCTCCTTTGGCAGTTAACATAATTATGGGGATCGAGGAGAATCTATCATTTTTTTTTAGGTCTTTGCACACATCAAATCCATCTATATCCGGCAGCATCAGATCAAGTACGATAAGGTCGGGGATTTCACTTTCCAGAAAATTCAGAAAGACGGATGCATCTTCAAATTTTGCAGTTTTGAAACCTGATTTTTCCAGGTTTATTGCCACCAGATCCAGAATATCCAGTTCGTCATCTACTATTGCGATAAGCTTTTTCATAAAATTTTTTACCACCGAGAACACTGATTTTTAAATTCTTTATCACCACAAAGAGCACTTGTCCTCATTTTGGCTACACTGAGTAAACAGATTATTCAAAAAAATAACACAATTTTTTAATCCTTTAAATCTGTGTAAATCCGTGAGCTAAATATTCTTCTTCTGCAATCTTGCCCATTCATCACGCAGCGTAACGATCCTGTTGAAAACAAGTTTCTCATCTGTAGTGTCCGTATCGACGTAAAAATATCCTTTTCTTTCAAATTGGAATCTGCTTCCTTTTTCAGCATTGAGCAAGCTCGGTTCGAGTTTACATTCGGTTAAGATCTTCAGCGAATCAGGATTTATGTATTCTTTAAAATCTCCTTCCACAGCACTTAGATCGTCAACCGTGAAGAGATGTTCATACAGGCGAACTTCCGCATCGATAGCATGTTCAGCAGAAACCCAGTGCAGGGTTGCTTTCACTTTTCTGCCGTCGGGAGATTTACCTCCGCGTGATGCCGGATCATAGCTGCAGCGCAATTCGATGATATTGCCTTTTTCATCTTTTATTACTTTTTCACATTTAATAAAGTATGCATAACGAAGCCGTACCTCGCTACCGGGAGTAAGACGGAAGAATTTTTTGGGAGGATCTTCCATAAAATCTTCCCTTTCGATATAGATGATCTTTGAGAAGGGAACTTTTCGTGATCCGGCATCCGGGTTTTCGGGATTGTTCACAGCATCCATTTCTTCCACAAGGTCATCGGGATAATTTTCTATAATCACTTTTAACGGATCAAGAACAGCCATTCTGCGCAGAGCTGTTTTATTCAATTCTTCTCTGATGGAGAATTCTAACAGCGCCGTATCCACAATGCTCTGACGTTTGGCAAGACCGATCCTATCGCAGAAATTGCGAATAGAATCTGGAGTATAACCACGTCTTCTTAAGCCTGAGATAGTTGGCATCCTGGGATCATCCCAACCGTAAACGAATTTACCTTCAACAAGTTCGATGAGTTTACGTTTACTCAGAACGGTATGGCTCAAATAAAGTCTGGCAAATTCTATCTGTTGCGGGTGATGAACGTTCAGTTGATCCAGAAACCAATCATATAATGGACGGTTATTTTCAAATTCGATAGAGCAGAGAGAATGGGTTATTCCTTCGATGGAATCTTCCAGGCAGTGGGCAAAATCATACATCGGATAAATGTGCCATTTATTGCCTGTACGATAGTGTTCTGCATGACGAATTCGATATATCAGCGGGTCGCGCATCAGCATATTTGCAGAAGCCATATCTATCTTTGCCCGCAGAACATGCGTTCCTTCCTCTAATTCTCCATTTTTCATTTTCTGCAGGAGATCGAGGTTTTCTTCGATAGGACGGCTCTTGAAGGG
>DAOUUD010000113.1 GCA_030668345.1 Candidatus Cloacimonadota bacterium
GAAGAGGTTGTAGGTATTCACAAAATAAATATTGTTTACGCTGATGCTTCTACTATTCACCAGGTTCAAAAAGTTAGAAAACAAATTATTAAAACCGAAAAGGGAATGAACTGTGAACTTAAACAGATCACTAAGAACAGACGAATACTATGGAGCCGTATGACTTTAACTCCCAGATTCGGTGAAGATGGCAAGATCATAGGCATTCTGGGCATTGGTGAAGATATTACGGAATACAAACGTACAGATACAGAACTTCGCGAAACAATGGGAAAACTTCGCAAAACACTTACCGGCATCATCCATGCTACAGAAATGATAATTGAAACCCGGGATCCTTATACAGCCGGTCATCAACGCCGGGTTGCCACCCTTGCCAAAGCGATCGCCAAGAAACTGGGCTTAACGGAAACACAGGTAGAAGGTGTATATATGGTGGGAGTTATTCACGATCTTGGCAAAATATCTGTTCCTGCTGAAATACTCAGCATGCCGCGTCGTCTTACAGAAGCCGAATTCAACCTTATAAAAAACCATCCCAAAGCCGGTTATGAAATATTGAAAAACATCGAATTCCCCTGGCCTATTGCCGAAATTGTTCTTCAGCATCATGAACGGATAAACGGTTCCGGCTATCCTGCCGGATTAGAAGGAAAAGATATTATTCTGGAAGCAAAAGTTTTAGCTGTTGCCGATGTGGTGGAAGCCATGGCTTCTCATAGACCATATAGAGCTTCGTTCCCCCTGAAAAGAGCATTGGGTGAGATAACACAGAATAGAGAAATACTCTACGACCCGGATATTGTTGATTGTTGCCTAGAGCTGTTCAATAAAGATAATTTTCAGTTTGAAGAGAGAGAAGAAGCTTCTCCATTATTAGGGTAATTATGTTTTGTCCGAAATGTAAATCTGAGTTCGTAAAAGGTATAACCATTTGCCCGGAATGCAATGAACCGCTCGTAAAAGAACTTCCCGAAAATAAATTTGTAGAATTTGTGAAATTATGTGATTCACCCAATCCTTCCATGACAGCTATCATAAAATCCATCCTGGATAGTGCAGATATTCAATATTTCGTGAGGGGTGAAAACATGCAGACGCTTTTCGGTGGATGTTTGGAATTCACTAATCCTCGCCTTTCGCGGGTTGAATTCCTGGTAAGTAAAGAAGATAAAGAAACAGCTACGGAGCTTATTCAAGAAACCGAGCCGGAAAAAGAAGAATAGAGGACACGGAGAAAAAATGAAAAAAGTTATTTATTTTGGAATATTGCTGATTTTGTGCATTCAGTTTTTAAACGCTATCGATAAATTCGATGCGGAGAGCGTTATCTCTTCCAAAGATATTATAAAAGCTGTAGCAGAAGCCAAGGCAGACAGTCTTATATCCCAGCAGGATTTTGAAGAATGCATAAAAGATTTTGAGAAGATCGAGGGTATGTTCACCTTGTACCGGAACAATGAAGATGGTACGGTCTATTTTCAGATATTACCCGATCAGTTCGGTAAAATTTTCCTGTGTAATATGACCCGTCAGACCGGTGATGCTTATATGTTCGATGCATCTTCCATGATGTGGAATTTTCCTTTTTTCTTCAAAAAAATAAATAACCGCGTGCAACTGATCCAGAAAAATCTGAAATTCAGAGCAGAAGAACCCGCTTTAAAAAGGGCAGTGGAAAACAGTATTACAAATTCTATAATTGCTTCCTCTAATATTGTTTGCAAACCACAAACAGAAACCGGAGCCATCCTGATCAAAGCATCCGACCTCTTCCTGAAAGACATGGCAAACGTGGAAAGCCGCACAGATAACCGGAAGATGAAATATAATTTTGACAATGAAAACAGCTATTTCGATAAGATAAAATCATTCCCTCTGAATACGGAAATCGATGTGGTGCTGCATTATCAGACCGGAAAATGGCAGAATATTTATACCCTGCCGGATTCACGAAGTATGATCCATCGTTATCATTACAGCCTGGCAGCGATCCCCGCATCAAATTACAAGCCCAGACTCGCAGATGACAGGCTGGGACATTTTACAACCATTTACCAGGATTATTCAAATCTTCTTACCGAAGATCCTTATGTGCGTTATATAAATCGCTGGCATATCGAAAAAGAAGATCCCAAAGCAAAAATTTCCAAAGCTAAAATACCTATTGTTTTCTGGCTGGAAAATACGATCCCGGTAGAATTCCGGGAAGCCTGCCGTAAAGGTTTACTTCTCTGGAATGATGCCTTTGAAAAAATCGGAATAACGGACGCAATAGTGGTAAAAGAAATGCCCGATAATGCCGATTGGGATCCAGCCGACTCACGCTACAACACGATCCGCTGGTTTATCCAGCCCGGTGGCGGATATGCTGTGGGACCATCTCATGCCAATCCTTTTACCGGAGAACTATACGATGCTGATGTACGTATCAGTGTAGATTTCATGCGTTATTTTTTCCTGGAATATGAAGAACTGATAAATCCCGGCGGATGGGTACAGGGTTTGCAATCTGCCAGATGGGAAGAGACCGATCTGAATAATTATTACGAAGGTGATGCCTTTGCCAGTGGTTTGTCTCAACAGATGGCATTCGGCTGGAACATCTTGCAAACCAGGGGAATTTTCCAGGATAATCCCGTCGATATGAAAGAATTTGTTGATCAGGGAATAATTGCACTGGTTGTTCATGAAGTGGGTCACACCTTGGGTTTGCGACATAATTTTAAAGCAAGTACTTATTATACATCAGAAGAACTACAGGATAAAAAATTCACTTCCAAACATGGCATCAGCGGTTCTGTGATGGATTACACTCCTTTGAACCTGGCACCAATAAATGGAAAACAGGGTGATTATTTTCAGGTTCAGCTCGGTACCTGGGATTACTGGGTAATGGAATATGCTTACTCCATCTTTGATGAAAAGAAAGAAGCAAAGGAACTGGAAAAAATAGCTCGTAAATGCACAAAACCGTATCTTGATTACGGTACAGACGAAGATACTTACGGTTATTCCAGCAGGGGTGTAGATCCACTCTGTAATATGTTCGACCTGGGCAGCGATCCTATCGGTTATTATGAAGAGCGCATCGAACTTGCAAATGAGATCTGGAAAGACATCCCCAAAAATTTTGAAAAGAAAGGGAAATCATATAAGAAATTACGTTCGGTTTTCGGTTTAGCTTTGCGTGAATACAGAAATGCTGCCAACAATGTGAGTAAATATGTAGGGGGATTATATTCTCACCGCGATCATATTGGCGACCCTGATGGTAGACCACCATTCGAAGTGGTTCCGGCTGCAGAGCAGAGAAGAGCTTTGAATTTCCTTACTCAAAATATTCTAGCGGAAAATGCTTTTAATTTTGATCCGGAACTTCTGAACAAACTTGTCCTGGAAAAAATGGGCAAATTCACCGGCAGCATCTGGGAAGCTAAAAGACAGGACTACCCGATACATACAGTGGTTGCCGGAGTGCAGGCTATAATCCTATCCCATCTATACGATCCGATAGTGCTGGGAAGATTACATGATAATTCAGTTAAATTCATTGAGAATACTGACACATTTACTATGGCAGAGATGTTCCTTATAATGAAGAACTCCATCTGGAATGAATTAGCAGATAACAACAATATAAACAGTTACAGGCGTGAACTGCAAAGAATCCATCTTTACAGGTTAACTCAACTTATCCTTGAAGACAACAATACTCTGCCTAAAGATGCTGTCTCACTTGCCAGAACAAACCTGAAAGAAATTCAAGAACAGATCAGTGAGATGAATAAAACAGAACTGGATATAATAACTCTTGCTCATCTGGATGAAATGTATGATAATATAAGTGCAGTATTAAATGCACAGTTCCAGATAAATGAGTGATATTTTTCACGCTCCCGCGTGGGATAAGCAGTAAACTCTCACCTGGGAAACTTATGGGATTTATGGGGAATAATAAAACAAGTTTGCGGAAACATACATTAGACGCCATTAGGTACTTATAATCTGTAAAGGATTTAGATGAATGTCCAATTTAAAATCTTCGGATGAAGTTCTTCAGGAACACATAGAAGTTTTAGGATTTGATTTAGGAAAATTGTTTCATAAATTATGGAATGAATTCGCCTGGATGCAAATTAAATGGCAAGAGTATGTGGATTTATATGGGACTTCACCAGAGAGAATAGAACTCCTAAACTCTACTTCGCCAAGATTTTTCAAGCTTATACAGGATGTTTTATTGGAAGACATTCTTTTAAGTCTTTCTAGGTTGACTGATCCTCCCAAGACCGGTGGCAAGGAAAATTTGACCTTTAATGCTCTTCCTGCTTTTATATCAGATGTAGATTTTCATAATACTATTAGTGAGCTTGTTAAAAAAGCAGTAGATGCTTTAGGATTTGCACGGGATTGGCGTAACCGGCATATTGCACATCGTGATTTAAAGTTAGCTATAGGAGATGAGATAGCACCACTTAGTTCGGTTACGCGACTTAAAGTGGCTAATGGAATTAGTTTTCTGTATAAGATCTTAAATGCAATTTATCAAAAGTATTTCAAAGCCGAACTTTCACCGAAAGTATTTTCACCTATGAATGGTGCTATATCCCTACTTTACATATTACAAGATGGGTTGAATGAGAAAAAAGCAAGGCATGATAGGATAATTTCGGGTAAGCAAACCAATGAAGATATTCGATCAATGGATCCGATCTAAGATATTGAGTAATTATGTAAAAAGCCCAACGGCGTCTAACAAACTGCACACGGCAAGAGTTATTATGGGTTTGAGGATAACTTTTTTTAGCTTGGCAGATTATGATCGTACGACACATGATTCGTTCAGATTCCGTGTCGCACTCAACCGTTATATGAAATTTTGGACTAAAAGAATTGTTAACTGATTATGGAATTCCTATTAATATTAATTGGTATTTTCTTACTCATTTCGTTAATTTTTATTTTTACTCATCTGCACCCGCTTACTAAAGACGAGGTAGAATCACTTGCGGGTAAAAGACGCAACAGACAAATTCGATTGTATTTCTTATTTACTCCCCACGAATTCACAGTTAATAAAGAATTCAAGAAGCGAATGAATCCTAATGGAACATTCTATAGAATTAACGAAAGTCTCTTTGATTTTCCAGCAATAGCTGCAGCACTTATGAAATATAAAAAACACGAATGGATTATCATCGCTTTTGAAAAGGATAAAAAAATAGACTTGATTTGGTTAAATAAAGGGTTTGATCGCTCAAGTGTTTCTTCTTATCTCTCAGTGGAGGATATTATTAAGAAGGTTAAGCAGGAAAATAAATTATCAGTACTAAGATTTCACAACCATCCAAATATTAATCCCAATTACGTTGACTGCAGCAGGCCAAGTGCCCAAGATATTAATTTAGCCAATGAGTTTGCGCAAATTCTTAATCAGAATGGCTTAAATCTTTTAGAGTTTGTTTGCGAAAGAGGGAAACATTACAAATATTTTTCTTCTTATTCAAATAGCTTTTTCCCATTATGTAAAATAATTAATGATTTAGAAATTGAAAATAATATTTCGAAATTCAAAAATTTATCTCTACATTTTGAAAGATTATTTTGAAAGTTAATATAAAAACCGCCCGGGGGAAACGGGCGGTTTGACCATAGGAGGAGTTTCTTATTTGAATTCCGGCTCCACAGGCAGGATCATGAGAATATTCTCATCTTGGAACTGGAATATTTTTTCTCCCAGTTCATAGACCGATCTCAACCCTTCCGGAATGTGTGGGGATGTGGAATTCATTGCCATTCCCAAACTTAATGTTAAGGAACTTCTATCCTGTTCAAATTCTATCAGTTCAACTTCTCGTTTAAGATGAGCCAGTTTTTTCATTTCGCTTACAGCTACATCCATTCCACCGAGTGCATCAATAAGACCACGCTCGAAAGCTTGTTTTCCTGTCCATACTCTGCCCTGCGCAATTTTGTGAACATCTTCTTCATCCATGTTACGTCCACGGGCAACGGTATTTA
>DAOUUD010000045.1 GCA_030668345.1 Candidatus Cloacimonadota bacterium
CCGGAATGGTTTTCTTTGAAATTTACATGTTCTCTGAGGTCGGTGAGTAATTCCTGTGCTCTTCTAACTACGAACAGCCCTATAGCATCATCACATAAAATCGAATTCCCAAGTCCTAAGATCAGATTTTTTTTCATGATTTATTTATAATTAAAAATTCTATCTGTTGAATGGAAGTAAAAAAAATGATGTTCTGCTTTTATTCTTTTTGAGAATTCTTACCCGCTGTTTCTTTGAAACTGAGTAATATTTCATAATTTTCCCATGTACTTTTATTTTAAAAAATATTAAGAAAAAACAGAGTTTAAATCTTATTTCTAAATACGAATGTCAAGTCTTTATTTTGTAAGTTTATAGGTTAGTTGTCAGCCGTTATATTTAACTGTATAAAATATAACGATTTAAAAAGATAACATTTTTTGTAATTTATTTATTTAACTAATTTATAAACAAATGTAATTTAGCATATTAAATGTAATTTTAAAGAAATTTCAACTTCTAACGGTAGAACTTTATTACCAACCCTCCAATGCTTCATTCAGCATTGCCAGGGTTTGTTCTTCTTTATATCCAAGCTGCTGCATAGCTCCGGAAGGGCAAACAGCCGCACAACTTCCACAACCTTTACAGAGTCCGGAATTTATGTGAACATATTCCCTACCGTTCATCCAGAACAACTCCGGTGCCCCATAAGGACAAACAGCAACACACATTCCGCAGCCAGCACACATATCCAGATCAACTTGTGCAATATATGCTTCCGACATATATTCATCTGAACAGATAATGGAACATGCTCTTTCTGCCGCTGCTTTTGCCTGTGAAATTGTTTCTTCGATCCCTTTTGGTGAATGAGCAAGACCAGCTAAGAATAATCCTTCGGCAGCGAAATCTACAGGACGAAGTTTTACGTGAGCTTCCATAAAGAAATTGTCTTCATTAAGGGGAAGTTTCAGCATTTGAGAGAGTTCTCCGGCATCTTCCTGGGGAACCATTGCAGAAGCCAAGATCAATTTATCAGGATAGATCACAAGTTCCTGATTCATAACATGATCCTTAACTGTCAGCGTTAATCCTTTCTCATTCAGAACCGTACGCTTTTCGTCTATTTCCACGACAGGTTTTGCATCTTCTTCATACCTGATGAAAATAACACCGAGTTCTCTTGCTTTCTGATAGAATTTCTCATAAAAACCATAGGTTCTGATATCCCTGTAAATAACATAAATATTCATTTTCGGATTTAATTCTTTCAGTCGAATAGCATTTTTTATAGATTGAGTGCAACAAACTCTCGAGCAATAAGGATGCTTTTCATCTCGAGAGCCGACGCATTGGATCATCACAATATTTTTGAGTTTTTGATATTCCTTCTTGTTCTCTTCAAAGTCTGTTTCAAAATCAAGATGAGTTATAACGTTCTTATTTTTCCCATAGAAATATTCCTCAGGTTTAGACTCGTTCGCACCGATAGTAATAATGATCACTCCGTGCTCAAAAATAACTTCTTTATTTTCTTTTTTATTAAATACCTTCGTTTGATAGTTTCCGATATATCCGTCTATTTCCTTAGCTTCCGAATTTGTGAAAACTTTTATGAGAGGATGCTTGTTAATTTTCTCATTAAGTTCAGCGAGATAATCCGATATTTTCTTTCCATCGATAGATTCGGCAAGCCGGTGAAGATTTCCACCCAATTTATCTTTTCTTTCGAGGAGCGCTACTTCAAAACCCTGTTCTGCAATAGAAAGAGCTGCTGTCATCCCGGAAAGTCCTCCGCCAATAACGAGTGCTGTTTGGGTAACATCAAGAGAAATCGAATGAAGTTGTTCCAAAAGTCTAGCTTTTCCAATTGCAATTTTTGTAAGAATCTTTGCCTTTTCAGTTGCACCTTCTTTATCATTTTTATGAACCCAGCTACACTGGTTTCTGATATTTGCCATATCGAAAAGATATGGATTCAATCCTGATTCTCTTAATGTCTCCTGGAACAAAGGCTCGTGAGTACTTGGTGAACAAGAAGAAACAACAACTCGATTAAGTTTATATTCTTCGATAACTTCCTTTATTTTTTCCTGAGTATCCTGTGAGCAGGTGAAAAGATTGTCCTCAGCATAAACAACATTTGGTAATGTTTTTGCAAATTTAACCACTTCAGGAACATTTACCACGCTTCCGATATTGATACCACAATGGCATACGAAAACGCCAATTCTGGGTTTTTTCCCACTTACATCGATTTCTTCAGGATAAACTTTTTCAGTTATTTCGGTTCCACGAACTTCAGAAAGTATTTCCGCAGAAGCTGCAACTGCTCCCGATGCCTGCATAACTGTTTCGGGGATATCTTTTGGCGAAGCTGCAGGACCACAAACATAAATTCCGGGTCTGGTAGTCTGGATGGATGACATTCCAGTATTTTCTATAAAATTATATTCATTAAGACGAACATCGAGTTTATCTGTTACATCCACTATATCTCTTGTTGGTGTAAGCCCGATAGAAAGCACGACCATTTCAAATTCTTCAATTTCAAGTTCACCATTTTCTTTCACATAATATAATTCCAGGTTTCCTGTTTCTTTTATCTCTTTTATTTTCCCTACTCGTGAGCGAATAAACCTGACTCCTACATCCTTTGCTTGATCATAGAATTTATCAAAGTCTTTTCCATAAGCACGAATATCCATAAAAAATATCGTCGGTTCAACGGTTTTTACATGCTCTTTAGCGATTATCGCTTCTTTGAGAGCGTACATACAACAGACAGAAGAACAATATGGCATATGTGAATTCTCGTTTCTTGAACCTACACATTGTATCCAGGCAATTTTGGTTGGAACTTTCCCATCAGCAGGTCTTTGCAGATGACCTTCAAAAGGACCTGAAGCTGCTAATACTCTCTCAAATTGGATACTTGTAAGAACATTTTTATATCTGCCATAACCATATTCATGCAGTGCTGTAGGATCAAACTTCTCAGACCCGTTTGCAATAATCACTGAACCAATATTCAGGTTTAGAAATTCTTCTTTTTGGTCAAAATCGATCGCATCCGCTTCACAGAATTCAGTACAGATCTTACATTCTCCGGTATTTAGTTGCACACAATAATCCGGATCGATATTGGCATAATTAGGAACAGCTTGAGCATATGGGATGTAAATAGCAGATCTTTTTATCAATCCTTCATCAAATTCAGATAGAATCGGGATGGATTCATTTTCAGTGATTTTTTCCAATTTTATGCCAATTTTGGTAGGACAAATACTTTCACAGGCTCCACAGGTTTGACAATCTTCCGATTGAATATCAAAAGCAGTTTCAACTACCCGTTGAAATCCCCTATTTGCAAATCCGATCGCTCCTCTTCCCATCCTGTCTTTGCACATTCGCACGCATAATCCGCACAGAATACAATCTTCATTTTTGGGTTCGATCCTCGGTTTGCCAACTCCCATTTCTTCGGCAAGCTCTTTCAGAACTTCAGAATCAGGACACTTTGCAAGTAGTAATTCAGCCACGATCTTTCGGGTTTTTCTTATTTGCTCTGTATCGGTTTTAACAATAAGATCATCTTGAACAGGATAAGTACAGGATGCTTGTATAGATGGTCTCCCGCCTTTCTGGCTTACTTCAACAATACATAATCTACACGCTCCATAAGCAGGTAACGCTTTATGATAACATAAGGTTGGAATATATATATCATTCTTTTCTGCTGCCTGAAGAACAGTAGACCCCTCTTCAACTTCTACCTTCATTCCATTAATAATTAGATTAACCATATTTTTTACCTTTTGGTTCACATAAATTAATTTCTTAAAATTTCTTTCTTAATTTTATTTGAATCCAGAATATAACTTTCATCTTCATTTTGATATTCATAAATAAAATCAATTTCAGGATGAGAAATGATTAAGGTCACAAGTGTATCGTTCATATCCCCAATGGGTTTACAGTCAATATGACTGTATTGAAAAGAAGCTTTAACTTCTGTGCCTACACCTGGCTTTGAATTTATCTCAAAATCTCCATTGCTTTCTTTAGCAGCTTGAGCTAAAAGAGAAAGTCCTAAACCCACTTTTCGTGTTGTTCTTGTCGTATAGAAAGGATCAAGTACTTTGTTAATGGTTTCTTTGTTCATTCCTCTTCCATTATCCTTTATTTCAATTACGAGCAAATCTTTGCTATTTTTCTCTATAATCTTTATTCCTATTTTTGAAGCATTTGCTTCGATCGAGTTCTCGACCACATCAAGAATATGTAAGGATAGATCTTCCATCTTGATTCTTTAAAGCTTTTTTCAGCTCTATCACAGTTATATCATTAAGCAAGAAAGTGGTCGAAGTTTTACCAATATCATCTGGTAAATGTGCATCAGAAAAAGTGACAAGAGGAAAGCCCAATGCCATAGGAAATTCAAGTTTTTCCTTTCCGGACATATATCTTGGTGATAATTCCAGACTATCCAGTTCCAATCCTTCCGGAACAAAACCCAGTTGACCGATCAGGCTGAATCTTTCACGATCAACATGAGAAGCAATAGCAAGTCCATTCAAAGAATGAATCAGTTCTACTATTCTATCAACTGTCAAATCTGTCGCTCCTATCAATAGTTTTTTATTAAGATCAATGATCTCATCCTGCTCATCTACTACTAATTGGTATCCGAAATGTTCCTCATCATTCACTCCTGGTAAGTTTTTATAAACTATTTTCTGGAGTTCAGATAAATTTTTATCTTCATCAAAAAGAGCCAGAATATGCACTTCTTCTTTTGATGTAACTTCCATTCCACCTAAAACTTTCAAATTGTTTTTTTCTCCAGCTTTCTTTACAGCAATCACATTTTCAGATGAATTATGGTCACAAATACCGATCACATCCAATCCTTTTGATATTGCTTTTTCTACGATCTTTTTAGGCGTCATTTCCATATCACCACAAGGGGAAAGACAGGTATGAATATGCAAGTCCGCTTTGAATTTTCTGAGCATCCTGTTGAGACCTCATTAGCCCCTATTACCGTGTATTCCCAGCTCATAAAGCTTTCCCACAATTTCAAAAGTCGGTAATTCAGTTAATAGAAGTGGAATATTTTCCTGTTCTGCTTTCTGCAAAGTTGCTTTTTCCGGTTGTCGTCCATTTACAAGAATGATTCCGGCAAGTTCCTGTAAATTTGCTACAGCTACAATATTTACATGAGTTTGCAAAGTGATCCAGATGTTATCTTTTTGAGCATTTGCAATAACATCACTGAGCAAATCACTTGCATAACCTGCACTCACTTCTCTATCAATATCCCCAGTAACTACTTTTAGACCAAGTTTTTGCACAATATCTTTTAAATTAATCATTTTCCCTCTTTTCTCTTAACCTTAACTAAAATTCTGTAAAATCAACATTTTCTAACTCCATATAACTCACCCTAACCCTCTCTTGAAAAGAGAGGGAACTAAAGAAAAAAAATCATTTTTTTTCTCTTTATTTCTTCTTGCTTTTCTTATGTTCCTTCTCTTTGGAATATCTTTTTTATTCTCATCAAAAAGAGAAGGACAGCAGGATGAGTTGATGAAAAAATATTCTCTAAATATGTCATTTCTCCAACTAACAAAAATTAATCTTCTTTACGATAATCACTAAGCTTAATTATAATTTCTAAATGTGTTCCTTTTTCAACTTTTGATCTTAAAGTCATTTTATCAGCAAATTTCTTAATATTAGGAAGTCCCATACCAGCACCAAATCCCAATTCTCTTACCCATCCGGGAGCAGTGGAAAAACCAGGTTTCATTGCTTTCTTAATATCCGGAATACCGGGTCCTTTATCTGTTATAACTATCTTGATTTGATGAGGTTCAAGATAAGCTATTATTTGCCCACCTTTGGTAAATGCAACGATATTAATTTCAGCTTCATAAGTTGAAATTGCTGTTCTGCGCACAATTTCCGGAGAGAGACCCAGCCTATAAAGCGTTTTCTTTAGTCCGGTTGCAGCTTCTCCAGCTTTATCAAAGTTTTTACCTTCTACAAAATATTGAAATTTAAAAAAAAGCTCATCCGCAACAACATCATTGAAAATATGACTTGCTCTGTATCTGCGTTCCTCTTCGTCAAGATAAGCTGTTTCTAATTTCTTAAGTACTCCTTTAATAATATCACTCTTAGTAATAATACCTACTAGTTTTTTATCTTTCCTTGAAATCACCGGAAAACGACCAAAGCCATATTTCTCAAATTTTATTACAGCATGAACCAGAAGTTCATCAGCATAAAGGCTTTGTATATTTTTTGTCATCTTATCTTCTATTAAAGCATCCATTTCCCCATGTTCCAGGCATGTAATGAAATCTTCAATACTTATAATGCCAACAAGTTTATCGTCATTTACAATTGGAATCCCCGAAATTCGCTTTTTATATAAAATATCTCTTAATGAACTAACGGGCATTTTTGAACTGACTGTTTCAACATTCTTACTCATTACATCTTTAATTTTTAGTTCATAAGTCAGTTCTTGAATTTTGGTAGTTTTTCTTATATTATCCATTTTACATATCAAGCCCTAAATAACCTAAACCTTTAAGTCCTTTCTTATATAATCTCCCACAGGTTTCAAACATCGGAAGATTCGTTAACAGCACGATTAGATTATTATTTCTAGCTGCTTTAATAATATTTTCATCAGGTTTTTTACCCCTGACAAAGCAAATCGCTTTTATATCAGATATATTAGCAGTATTAATAACCTGAAGATTCATCAATCCTGTTAAAAGAATGGAATCTGGTTTACCATAAGCTAATATGTCGCTCATTAAATCTGCAGCACAACCTAAATTTACTTCCATATCCAGGTTATCTTCTCCTGAAACAACTTCTGCTTCAAGCAGTTCTTTTATTTCTAAAAGTTTCATAATAATTACCCTACCTTTATTGCGTCAAACCTACATACTTCAAAGCAAACACTGCATTTAATACATTTACTCTTATCTATGGTTTGAGGTTTTTTCTTTTCTCCAATAATAGCATTTGTCGGACAATTCACATTACATATAAAGCAACCAGTACATTTTTCCTGGTCAACTGAATATTCAATTAAATCTACACATGATTTAGCCGGACATTTCTTATCCCTGATATGAGCAACATATTCATCTCTAAAATGACGAATTGAAGTTAATACAGGATTTGGAGCTGACTTTCCTAATCCACACATTGAAGCATTTATAGTAGCTTCTCCCAATTCTTCTAAAAATTCTATATCTCCATCTTTACCATTTCCTTTACAAATATTAGTTAAAATTTCATACATTGCATCTAAACCTTCTCTGCAGGAAGAGCACTTTCCACAGGATTCATCTCTGGTGAATTCAATAAAATATCTGGCAATATCAACCATACAATCATCTTCATCCATGACAATCATTCCACCTGAACCCATAATTGCTCCAGCTTCCTGCAGTCGTTCATAATCTATTGGCAGGTCGAGCATACTTTCAGGAATAACTCCACCGGATGGACCACCAGTCTGAACAGCTTTAAATTTCTTTCTATTGGGAATTCCACCACCAATTTTAAAAACCATTTCACGCAGAGTTATTCCCATTGGTACTTCTACTAGTCCCGCATTATTTATCTTTCCTGCAAGAGAAAAGACTTTTGTACCTTTGCTTTTTTCAGTACCAATTTTTGCAAACCATTTTGCCCCGAAATTTATTATTCTGGGTAAGCATGATAATGTTTCAACATTATTTATATTTGTAGGACTCCCAAAAAGTCCTTTTTCCACAGGAAATGGAGGTCTCTGTCTGGGTTCTGCGGGTTCACCTTCTATCGAATGAATTAAAGATGTTTCTTCTCCGCAAACAAATGCACCAGCACCACGAAATATCTCCACATCAAAATTAAAATCGGAACCAAATACACCTTTTCCAAGTAAGCCGTATTCTCTGGCTTTAATAATTGCACCGTCTAACCTTTTAATAGCCAGAGGATATTCACTTCTCACATAAACATAACCCTTTTCTGCACCAATGGCGTAAGCAGCGAGCAACATTCCCTCAATTAGAGAGTGTGGGTCTGCTTCAATAATCGAACGGTCCATAAAAGCACCGGGGTCACCCTCATCAGCATTGCAGATCAGGTATTTTGGAGAGCCTGGGTTTTTTCTGCAAAATTCCCACTTCAACCCAGTTGGGAAACCTCCTCCACCTCTTCCTCTTAAGCCGGAATCCTTTATCTCCTGTATCACATCTTCCGGTGTCATATTTTGCAATACTTTTACCAATGCTTTATAGCCATCTCTGGCAATATATTCATCAATCTCATCAGGATCTATTATCCCTCTATTCCAAAGAGCAATAAGTCTCTGATCATGATAAAAAGGTATATCCTGTAATTTTTCAATAGGATGTAATTCTTCTGGATGGATATACATTAAAGAGTGAACCGGCCTTCCTTTTAATAAATGCTCTTCAACCAAATTAGGAATATCTTTTTCTTTTAAAAGTTGATACACTATGTCATCAGGTTGAACAATTAAGGTTGGTCCCTTTGTGCAAAGCCAACTACTTCCTGTAGAAATAATCTGAACTTCGTTTTCTAAATTGAATCTCTTAACTTCTTCTTCAAGCTTACTCTTTATTTTCAAAGCTCCAACAGAAACACACATTGTACAAGTGCACAATAACACATTACATCTATAAGCCATAATTAAAAACTCCTAAAATTCAAAATAAAAAAAATTCTAAACATCAAAAATGCTAAATACTTAAAATAATATAAGTATTTAAAACTTTTAGGTGTTTGATCGCTTTTATGGTACTCTTTCACTTCCAAATGCCAATGCATACTCTTTTACAATCTCTCCGGAAAGAATATGTTTATCGAAAATTATTTTTGTTTTCTCAGGAGTCAGATCTACATATTTTACAGGAGGTTGATTTTGAACTTCAACTGTTATCATTGGTTCACGACTGCATAATCCCGCACAGCTTGAAGTTGTAAGAATAATATCTTTTATTTTTCTATCTTCAATTTCTTTCATTAATGTGTTCATTATGGTGCGTGCACCAGCAGCAATACCACAGGTTCCCATGTGAACTCTAATTATTGCGCGACCGGTACCCTCGCGGAGAATCATGGTTCTTCTAACTCTTTCTGTTATTATTGCTAAATCTTCAGGCTTTAGTTTTGGCACTCTCTTCCTCCCTGTATTTTTTAATTAATTTTGGAACCTGAGTTACACGAAAATGCCCGTAAATATCCTCATTCACAGTTACCACAGGAGCTTGACCGCAACAACCAAAACAGGATATGGTTTCCAATCCGAATATTAAGTCCTCGGTGGTATTCCCCATTGTAATGCCAAGTTCCCTTTCAAAAGCTTCCAGAATTCTGTTTCCTCCTTTTATGTAACATGCAGTTCCGAAACACACATTAACCGTATATTTTCCTTTAGGTTTTAAACTAAAAGCATTATAGAAAGTCGCTATCTGATATATTTTGGCTAAGGAAATATCGAGTTTTTGCGAGATATACTTCAGGATATCTTCAGGAAGATAATTATATTCTCTGGTGATGCTTTGAAGTATAGGCATAAGACTGCCTTTCTTGTCTTTAAATTCTTTGAGGATAGCATCTACTTTGTCTGCATCATCTTTTTTTAGTAGAATAGATATTTTTTCAACAGGATAAAGTGCAATTGATACAGGACAATTTTGAGTACAAGCTGCGCAACCGGTGCATTTATCTTCATCAACATATCTGGGATTTTTCTTTACTTCAACTTTGAAATTTCCAGCTTCACCAAATACTTTTCCCAATTCTGCATTTGTGATGATCTCGATATTCGGATGTCTCCCACAATCTACAAGTTTTGGCGAGACAATACACATAGCACAGTCATTTGTGGGAAATGTCTTATCCAATTGAGCCATAGTACCGCCAATCGCCGGTGTTTGTTCAAGAAGGTAAACCTTAAACCCGGAATTTGCCAGATCAAGTGAAGATTGAATTCCGGCAATTCCTGCACCTATGACCAATACAGAACCAACTTTTTTATTACTCATCAAATATTACTCCTTAAAATATAAAGGACCGATAATAAAATAATTAAATATTCATTGAATCAATTCTATTTTCCGATCTTATCTTTTTCCTTATTGCTAAACTTCTTATTATATCTAATAAATGTTTTTCATTTATTTCTCTACTATGATGAGATGAACCATGGTAATTTTTAACATAATTCTGGTACAATGCTTCCGCATAGACTTGTTTTCCTAATGAAGTTCGAATCATAATAGTAGTATATCCATCCTGAGAGCCAACACCACCACCCGAAATATCAGCATATTCATTGGAAAAATCGTTGCAGGCAAGACAAGCTGGTCTGGCAATTTCTTCGATCTCTTCCAATGGAATATGGAAACTAATATTTGATTTCA
>DAOUUD010000080.1 GCA_030668345.1 Candidatus Cloacimonadota bacterium
GAACAACCATTCTCTTTGATGTGTGCAAATGGTTATAAAATATGCACCCGATTGTGAATAATCATATTTAGGTAAACGAATAGATCTTCTGTGAAATTTCATTTAAACATTTACAACCTGCTTAATGAAGTAATAAATCGCGGGTTATTATCCTATTTAAACGTGAAATTCTTTTCCCTGAATAGTTTAAGGCAGGTTTCTGTGATCTGTGTATCGTAAAGGGTGCCTTTGTTCTCTTCCAATTCGGCCAGGGCTTGTTTAATGCCTTTACTGGGGCGGTAAGGCCGGTGCGAAGCCATAGCTTCCACCACATCTGCCACAGCCAGAATTTTAGCTTCCAGGTGGATCTCGTCATCTTTCAATCCGTTGGGATAGCCGCTGCCGTCCAGCCGTTCATGGTGCTGCAGAATAATATCGGCAATGGGCCAGGGGAAGGTGATGGTCTTCAGGATATCGTAACCGGATTTAGGATGATTGTGCAGCAGGCTGATCTCAAATTCGTTTAATTTGAAAGGTTTGGTGAGTATCTCTACCGGAACCACTATCTTACCGATATCGTGAATTATAGAAGCTATCTTTAAACAATCCTGCGTGTCATCGGAAAGTTCCATCTCTTTGGCAATAGCAGAAACCAATTGTCCAACTCTTTTCTGGTGTCCGGCAGTATAAGGATCACGCAATTCCACAGCATAGATAAGTCCGCTCACGGTATCATTAAGCAGTTTCTGCAATTTCACGTTCATACCGCGCAGTTGTTTTTCTGCTTTTTTGCGGAAGGCAATTTCCTTTTTCAAACCTTCATTAGTAACTTCTAATTGGAGGGTTTTTTCTTCTACCCTTTTTTCCAGGTCTTTATTCAGGAAATCCAGTTCCACCCGGTTCTCTTCTATCAGACGCGCAATATAGAAATCCCGCCTGGCGTAGAACTCGATGGAATAAGCAGCGAACATTCCTATAACATTGGCACTAATAAAGAAGAAGTTGTATTTTACCAGCATTTCAGCAGGAGTATGTAAGAACCAGATAGCAGTAAATTCATACATCACTAAAACAATAAAACTGGTGAGTATGGCAGGAATAAATCGGATACTTATAAAGATATAGATGAAAATAAAAGTGATGATAAGAGTAGCGTAATAAGCAAAATCGAAAGGTCTTGGTGAAAGATACAACATCAGCATAAAACTGAATCCATACAATATCATGCAGAAAGCCAATGAGATATCGCGGTATTTATAAAAATTCCGGGAAAAGGAAGAAACAAATATCAATAGACCTATCGGTATCATTACCGAAAACCTGATGAGCCAGAATAAATATCTTATATCAGAATGAATGTGCATGTCCAGGATACCATAAAGCCCATACAGCAATAATGCCAGAAAGAACGATATGCGCACCTGCATAATGGATTTTTTATGATAATCACTAAGAAATTCCTCTTCAATATCCTTTTTGAAAGAGAGCGTGAAGGGATTCAATTCCATATCTTTGAAACCGGGTAGAATATCAGTCAACTTCGTCATAATTAAATTCCTTACTAAAATTTTTGTTTCATTTTGAATCTGAGTTCAGGAAACAATTTACGAATGCAAAATACATTCTTTTTTGTCAATTGTTAAATATTATTCGTTTTTCTAGATCATTAACAAGTAAAAGAAAATGAAGGTACTTTATTTAATAGTAATACCTTTTAGAGAATTTATTATGCCCGCAGGGTTTTTTTTAGAATTCTGATCGATAATGATGGGGAGAAGACCTACCGCAAATGAGAGACAATTAAATATTTTTTTTACTTTACACTTTTGAATTGGATTAAGATTTTACCAAATAAATAAAAAAAGTAATCTTGGTTTGGGAGAAAAATATGAAAGTTTCTGAGAAGATCGAAGCTTTAAAGAAAAGAGCAGAAAAAATTAAAGAGATGGGTGGTAAAGCTCGTATAGAGAAACAACACGATAGCCACAAGCTTACTGCCCGTGAACGTCTTAACCTGTTATTCGATGAAGGTACGTTCCGCGAAATAGACATGCTGGTAAAACACCGTTCCACAAATTTCAATATGCCCACCACAGAAATTCCATCCGATGGCGTTATCACAGGTCATGGGCTGGTAAATGGTCGTCCGGTTTTTGCCTATGCTCAGGATTTTACATCCCGCGGTGGTTCTCTGGGAGAAAAACATGCAGAGAAAATAGTTAAAGTGATGGACCTGGCCATGAAAGCGGGTGTACCGATCATAGGAATGAACGATTCGGGTGGTGCCCGCGTGGAAGAAGGAATTGATTCATTAAAAGGTTATGGAGATATTTTCTTCCGTAATTCCAGGGCTTCCGGCGTAATACCGCAGATATCTCTGATCATGGGACCAACGGCCGGCGGAGCAGTTTATTCTCCGGCTATGACAGATTTTGTATTTATGGTGAAAAATAGCAGTTATATGTTCATCACCGGACCAAGCGTTATCAAATCTGTTACAGGAGAAGAAACTACTTTTGAAGAACTGGGTGGTGCTATGACCAATAACACCAAAAGCGGGAATGCTCATTTTGCCTGTGAAAGTGACGAAGATGCCATAGAACATGTAAAAATGCTGCTTGGTTATATTCCCAATAACAACCTGGATGATCCACCGATCATCCCCATGGGAGATGACCCCGGCAGACTGTGCCCCGAGCTGGATACGATCATTCCGGATAACCCGAAAGCCGGTTACGATATGAAAGATGTTATTCATTCTATCCTCGACCAGGGAGAGTTTTACGAAATTCACGAATATTTTGCCCAGAACGCTGTTATAGGATTTGGCAGGATGAATGGTAAAACTGTGGGTATCATTGCCAACCAGCCGCTTGTTCTGGCAGGATGCCTGGATATCAATGCTTCCGATAAGATCGCTCGTTTCATTCGTTTATGTGATGCCTTCAATATTCCACTTATCACTTTTGTAGATGTACCCGGATATCTGCCCGGCTGCGACCAGGAATGGGGTGGAGTTATCCGTCATGGAGCCAAGATCCTCTGGAGCTATTCCGAAGCTACAGTTCCCAAGCTTACGGTTACCACCAGGAAAAGTTATGGTGGTGCCTATATTGCCATGAGTTCGCAACATCTGGGAGCAGATGCACTTTTTGCCTGGCCCTCTGCAGAAATTGCCGTGATGGGAGCACAGGGTGCTGTTAATATTGTGGGAAGCTACAGGAAAGAAATAAAAGAATCAAAAAACCCCGAAGCAACCAGACAGGAAAAAATAAAAGAGTACGAAGAACTTTTTAGCAATCCTTACAGCGCAGCAGAACGGGGCTATATAGACGCTGTAATTCAACCCTGTGAAACCCGTGTAAGACTTATCGATGCGCTGGAGCTGCTTTGCACAAAGAAAGAAAATATTCCGCCTAAAAAACATGGAAACATTCCCTTATAGGAACTAAACGTGGAAAAGAATAAAAAACTACAAGCTGCCATCGCCGGCGTAGTGCAATTCCTCAAACAAGAGGAAGAAAATAACAATAACAAAAAGAAAAATAACAACTGGGTAATGGCTGGAAGAAAGATAATCATGCATAATCGTATGTTAGTGCAGAGAAGAGATTTTAAACGTTGAAGCGTGAAAGAGAAAAGCGCTTTTACATTATAATGGAGGAATAAATGAAATTTGATACACATGGCGTTCTGGAAATGTCGAAGATGAATTATGACCCAAACCGTCCCCGGGCAAAAAACCCTATCAAGATACAGGATCTTAGTTTCCGCGATGGTCATCAGAGTATTTTTGCTACCCGCGGCAGGACAGAAGACATGTTGCCAGTAGCTGAGATGATGGATGAGATCGGGTTCTATTCCATGGAAATATGGGGTGGAGCTACTTTTGATACGATGCACAGATTCTTGAATGAAGATCCATGGGAAAGGATAAGAACCCTTAAAAAATATATTAAGAAAACTCCTTTCTCGATGTTGCTCAGGGGTCAAAATGTTGTAGGTTACCGCAATTATGCCGATGATGTTGTGGAAGCGTTCATCCAGCGGGCCTGCGATAATGGGATCGATATTTTCCGTGTATTCGATGCTCTTAATGATTTCAGGAATTTTGAAACTGCAGTAAAGATAATCAAAAAGAATAAAAAGCATTTCCAGGGAACTATCTGCTATTCACTCACAGAACCGCGTATGGGTGGCGACACATATAATCTGGATTATTACCTGGAAAAAGCAAAACAACTTGAAGAATTTGGTGCTGATACTATCTGCATTAAAGACATGGCCGGGTTGGTTTCCCCCTACGATGTTTACAACCTTATCCGCGTACTCAAAGAACAGACGAAGATTCCGCTTCATCTGCATACTCATTTTACTTCAGGAATGGGTGACCTGGCAATTTTCAAAGCCATTGAAGCAGGAGTGGACATAGTTGATACGTGTATGGCTCCTTATGCTTATAGAACTTCTCATCCTGCTGTAGAGCCAATGGTTGTGTCTCTTCTGGGAACGAACAGGGATACTGGCTTCGACATAAAAAAAATAGCTGTGATTGATAAAGAGATGGAAAAAATTATTCCGAAATACAAACACCTGCTTGATGATACAAAAAATGCTATTATCGATATCAATGTTATTCTTCATCAAACTCCGGGTGGAATGCTTTCCAACCTGGTGAATCAGCTCCGTCAGATGGATGCTCTGGACAGGTTGGATGATGTTTTCGAAGCTTTGCCAAGGGTAAGAAAAGAACTTGGTCAGGTTCCATTGGTTACACCTACCAGCCAGATCGTGGGAATTCAAACCGTAAATAATGTGCTCTTCGATAAAGAAGTGGGAGATTATTCCCAGATAACAGAACAGGTGAAAGACCTCTGCTTTGGATTATATGGAAAGACCACACTTCCTATCGATAAAAAAGTTCAGAAAAAAGCTTTGAAAGGATATCCTCGTGGTGAAACACCAATTTCTACCCGTCCCGGTGACACACTGGAACCGGAACTTCCCAAAGTGAAAGAAGAGGTTAAAGGACTGGCAAAAGATCTGGATGATGAAATTATCTGCGCACTTTATCCTGTAACGGGTAAACGCTTTCTGAAATGGAAATATGGTTTGGAAGAAATTCCCGATGATGTTAAACCTAAAACCCTGGAAGCTGTGGAAAAAGAAAAAGAAATAGTACGGAAAGCTCTTTCCGGTGAACTCACAGCCAAAGCCAGCAAAGATAAACCTGCCAACCTGCGCTCATTCGATGTGTATGTGGATGGTGAACACTTTAATGTGGAAGTAGCCGATCCCAATGCTCGGGGAGTTAGTGTAAACTTTCAGAAAAAGGAAAAGAAAGCTGCAGAAACAGATGAATCGGGTAACCTGCGTGCTCCCATTCCGGGAATGATCCTCGAGTACAAAAAGAAAGTTGGGGATAAGGTAAAAGCCGGCGAAACCGTAGTCGTGCTGGAAGCCATGAAGATGTTCAATAACCTGGCTGCACCCTGCGATGGTGAGATCAAGGATATTGATTTTAAAGCTGGTGAGTCAGTTGTAAAAGGAGATATTCTCTGCTATATTGAGCCGGTGAAAAAATAGCTGTAAAAAAAATACACACATAAAGTATAAAAAAAATAAAACCCGCAGAAATGCGGGTTTTGTTTTTGATGAGAAATTTTCCGAACAATTATTTTTGTATCTTTAAGTAATCCTTTTTTACCCAGCCAGACCAGGATCTATCATTTGGTGTAATGGTGAATTTTACCCAGTTGTTTTTTTCTTCCACCGCAAAAACCGTAACCCCTTTCATTAATTTACCGATGGGATCTACAGCATAATATGTACCGGGTCCGATGCGAATGTTTACATTATCTGTGTTACAAGAGGCAACATAGTTCACCGTCTCAGGCTGGTATTCGGGGTTCATGGAAGAAACGATGGGCTCGGTTAGAGTTTCATCAACTTCCCTGGTAGTTAATGCCTTCCGGTCTACTACCTTTTGGTCTACTACCTTCTGGTCTTTTTCTTTTTTTACGACCCAGTAACTCTGCACGAAATTAATATTTCTTTTCAAATCTTCGCCAACTTTGCCGGCTTGTGTTTGTGAATATTGATCTGCCAGGCGAAGACGGTAAAAAGTAGTGCCGTTCTTCACAGTGTATGTGATCTTAGCTTTATAGCCCTTTTGTTCTAACTCTCTTTTTCTTTTTTCTACAGTGGAACGATCACGATTTGCCAATATCTGGATCTCGTATTCTTTTTTGCCTGTATCTATTTTTGTTTCCTTTTCTTTTTTTACGATAGGAGTGGTAGTTGTAACGCTTTTACCTTCTTTGATCTCATCCAGCCAAAATTCCTTAACATCAGGAGAGTCTTTAATAAGTTTATCTCCCAGGGCCAATGCTTCCGGTTCGGAATATAAACCGCGCATACGCAATCTGTATATTATCTTTGTACCACTTGTTATTGTCAGTATTTTGGTATTAAAACCCAGTTTCTCAAGATTTACTTTTATCTGCTCGACTTTGGAATAGTTGGCACTTGCCAGAAGTTGTATCTCAAATTGTTTACCTTCTTCTAATTTTATAGCTGTAACCTCTTCTTCCTTGCGGGTTGTAGCGGGTTCTTCTATTGGTAATACGGATTCTTCCTTTCGGGCAAATTCTGTTTTAGTTTCGATCTCGTCCAGCCAGAAACTTTCGATAGCAGGATATTTCTTTTTTAATTCCTCACCCAATGCTAAAGCTTCTTCCTCTTGGTAGAGTCCTTCCATACGCAGGCGGTAGATGATCTCACCTTCTCTTTTCAGTTTGGTTATCTTAGTTTGATATCCGGCTTTAGCCAGCTTGTTTTGCAGGTGCTCCACTTTTGCGTACTTATTGCTGGCCAGAATTTGTAGGGCAAATATCTCCTCATATTCAGGAAGGTATTCTTGTTCTGTTTTGGCTGTATCCAGTGTTGTCTGAGACATTTCGGTCTTTTCTTTTTCTGCAGTAGCTTTGGCTTTATGCGTAACAGTACCAATGATAAAAGCAATTATGCTAATAAGTGCAGCGATGGCAATAATTATTACGATCAAGGCTATAACTTTTCTCATAATCTATCCTTATATAACACAGGGAAACAATAAACATTAATAGACTAAATCATTACACAGGTATCAACAATATCTTCCCCTCTTAATAGAGCAATACAACTTCCTATTTTTTATAATCTTCCAAATGTGAAAAAAACTATAATAGTGTTTTTTGGCAACAAATTTATTTTTTCAACCTATTTAAGATGTTCTCTCATTCCAAACTTTCCGTCAAAGAGCCGAATAAATCCAGTTGGGAATGTGCTAAGATGTGTAGTGTCAGATCATTGATCTGCCTGAATCTCAAATCATGATGGTTTGAATTAAAGGTTTGAAAGAACAGCCTGCAAGTATTATGCATAATAAAGGAATTATTGATTTTATTTTAATCACTTTTTTTTGCGTTACCAATCAAGGTTTGATAATCTCGGTGGAGTTGCTTCGGTTTTCGATGTCTTCAAACTTCAACGAGATCA
>DAOUUD010000197.1 GCA_030668345.1 Candidatus Cloacimonadota bacterium
ACCTGGTTCTCGACCCAATCCTGATATTTGGAATGGGTTTCTTTCCAAGATTGGAGGCGGTGGGAGCAGCTTATGCTACGCTGTTTGCCAGGATTGTAGCTGCTGTACTAGCCATCGTCTATTTAGAGAAGAAAGCACCGATGATCATGCCCCGGTTCAGGGATATGCTGCCGGAAAAAGAAATGCTGAAGAGAATTCTGAATATCAGTATTCCCTCTTCAATGGGAATGTCTATAACCAGTTTTGGCTTTCTGCTTCTGCAGGGATTTGTTAATAGTTTCGGGACGGTTGTGATCTCAGTATTCTCGATCGGAAACAGGCTCACCGGTTTCTTTATGATGCCGGCAATGGGCATCAGTAATGCGCTGGCAACTGTGATCGGGCAAAACCTGGGAGCTGGGAAAATCGACAGAGCTGTGCAAAGCGTGAAAAAAGCTTTTGTTTTGATCATGGCGATCATGACGTTGGGTTGCGCTACGCTGTTTTTCTTCGGAGCTCAGTTAACGCAATTCTTCATCAACGATCCGGCAGTAGTAGAAACAGGACAGAGGATGTTCCGCGTCACATCCTTGGCGTCTTTCGTGTTTGGAATTGTATTCATCTTCATGGGAGTTTTCAACGGTTCGGGACACACCAAACCAACTATGTTGTTGAACATCGTTCGTCTTTGGGGATTACGCATTCCGTTTGTTTTGCTACTCTCCGGGTTAGCGTTTCAGTACATTCGGGTAGATTTCTTAATTCCTTTCCTGAATTGGATCGCTAAACCTCTGGCAGCTTATCCTTACGATGCACTCTGGTGGTCGATGGTGATTTCCAATGCGATCGTGGCGATCTGGGCTTTAGCGATCTATCGAAAAGGAACCTGGAAGAAAACGAGAATATAAATAACTCAACCATCCTGTTTGAGATATAAACCTTTTGCTGACAATTCACGGTCAACAACCTGGCAGGTTGTTGTACATCAGGATTCATCCCGGAAGAATTGAACCTATGAGAATCAATCATAGCAGGCAGCAGGATGAGTTCAGAAATAATTCTTATATGGAAACAGAGTTTCGATTGCAGTCGCATTCCCAAACAGAGTTTAGGAACGAGAGAAATATAAGTAACTTATACATTCTATTTTCATAATTCATCCTGAAATTCTAGCAAGATATAGTTGCATTAGAAATTCCAAATGATAATAGAAAAATTAGGCTATTATCAAAATTATAAATTACATACCTGTGATCACGTTCAGAGCTTCAGGCAGAAGTTCAATTTTGAAATGCAGTGGATTTTTCAGTGTTGGCAATTCTCCATCAATATAAAAGGGTAGGGGTGTTTTGGTAATTACTTCGATGGTTCTGCTCTGTTTAAGATCTACTTCAGGTTCTTTTAAATGCTTACCTTTTATGGCAGAAGGAAGCAGCAACAAAACCCTTCTACGTGAGAGTTTTTCTATAAAGCAGATATCCAGGAAGCCATCGTTTACTTTGGCTTCAGGGGTTAACAGAAAACCACCTCCTGTATATTTTCCATTACCAATGGCAATAAGCAGAAAAGGTGAATTATATGTATAATCATCCAGTTTCACTTGAGCTTCAAACGGCTTTAAAGCAACTAAAGCCCTTATTACAGCAAGAAGATATCTGGGAAGACCATTCAGATGTTTTATCTTATTCGAAATTTGGGCAGCTCTGGCGTCAAATCCTATACCCAGTGCATTAACAAAATAAAAATCTTCCAATTTGCCGACATCTATTTTTATGGTTTTATTTCTCAGAAGCGTTTCAATTGCTTTGTTCAGGTGATTGGATATGTTGAAACTGTGAGAAAAATCGTTTCCACCGCCTTCCGGGATAATGCCAAAAGTTATTTCTTTATGTTTACCTGTTTTCATGATACCGGTCACTACTTCGTTTATAGTTCCGTCACCACCTACTGCAACAATATCTTTATATCCGTTATTTATGGCATCGATGGCTAATTCAGTGGCATGTAGAGGAGCTTTTGTAACTTCCAGCTCAAAATCCATATGATGTTTGTTTATTGCAGTTATAAGATTGCTTAACTTATTTCCGGTTCTTCCTCTGCCGGCTATTGCATTAACAATAAAAAACCATTTTTTATCCATGTTTTTTCCTTTTTCCCCTCATCGTCTCCGAAGGCTTTCGGGGTTACCTTTTCTCCCTTCTTGATTCCAATTTCTTAAGAATAAATACAAATTCACCTTTGGGAAGCTCTTCTGTCATTTGTGATAACTCTGTTAAATTACCCCAGAATATTTTTTCCTGCGGTTGGGTAAGTTTATAGGTGATTATGGCCTGCCTTTGTGATCCTAAAACTCTGATCATATCTCGTAGTATTGGTTTCAGGCGATAGGGTGCTTCCAGTAGAATTACGTTCAAATGTGTCGGAATTTTCTTAATAGCTTCCAGCCGCTTTTCCCTGTTTGCCGGAAGAAATCCATAATATAGAAATTTATCTATAGCTAAACCGGCAACCATCAGGGCAGCCATAATAGAAGAAGAACCCGGCACCGACACAACCTGAATCCCATTTTGGTGACATTGCCATACCAGGTTATTTCCCGGATCAGCAAAAAGCGGTGTACCAGCATCGCTGATAAGAGCAGCGGATTTACCTTCCATAAGTAGTATTTGAAAAATACGATGAGATTGTTCCTTTTCGTTGTGCTCGTTCAGAAGTTCCAAAGGTTTTGTTATGTTATGTTTTTTCAGTATCCTGCTGCCGGTTTTGTATTCTTCGCAGATCACAAAATCCACTTCTTTCAGAATCTGCAAAGCTCTTAGAGTTATATCATCCGGGTTGCCGATAGGAGTGGCAACCACGAATAACTTACTTTTTGACAACATAGATTATCTCACCACGATAGTTCTTGCGGATATAAAGATAAAGACCCACGAGAATTAACAAAACTGTAACTATTAAACCTATCAGGCTGAATTTCAGGCTAAGCGCATAAACAGCAGATTCGAATTTCATTTCAAGAATGTGTTCACCTTTGGGAATTACCACGCCCCGCAGAATGTAATTAGTTGCATATATTTCTGTTTCAGTTCCATCTAAATAAGCTTTCCAACCTGCCGGATAATATATCTCGCTCACTGTAAGGAAAGAAGTAGTATCGGTGCTTATAGTAAATTTCAATTTATGAAGATCGAATTCAGTTAAATTTACTTCAGCTTGGACGGGTGCATAGATCTCTTCGATGTTTTTTTCTACAATTGCTGAATGTGCCGGATTGAATTCCTGTTGGTTCAGTTGTTTCCAGATGTCTCTTTTCTGCGGGATCAATTCCACATTTTCTACGAACCAGGCACGAGGCATGTAAGTAGTATTTTTGTAAATAGTCTGTTTCTGTTTTCTATCG
>DAOUUD010000079.1 GCA_030668345.1 Candidatus Cloacimonadota bacterium
GACTCCCCTACGGGATACCAGTTTGTAGCCGCAGTTATGCGGCTACTTCCTGCTCTCCACAAACTTCTTCGTCAGGAACCTGTAATTACCGCGGCGAATAGAGATGCTGCTGCTATCGAAATACTCCAGTATGATCAGCGAATTCGTTCTGTTACATTCCATAATATCGCGGAATTGCGCAACCGAAATGCCATCGGGATTTTGCTGCAAATATTCAACTAACTGTTGCTTCGCTTCTTCTAAAAAATCGTGGTGAAAATACTTTTTCTGCAAGAAATATGCTTTGCTATTATCAACTAAATAATTGAGAACCTGGTGCAGCTTTTTTTCATCCACGTTAATTGCAATTTGAATTTCAGAAATACCTACTGAATTACTGCCCACATTTTGCAGATAGCTTTCCACTTTTTCGATCAGGTTTTGAGTAATATTATCCAGATTTACATCGTGGGAAGTCAGCGCCCAGCTTTTGTTCGTATGTTTCAATTTACCATTTTCCTGCATATCATCAAGCAGCAGTTTTAAAGTCATTTTAGTTATTTCATTCTGCTCTGTACCAAAGATCCCCATTAATTCATTAAATGTTTTACCCGTTTTTTTCAGAGGATTTTTTTTATGGAATTCCTGCAATCCGGTTAGAATTTTATTACGCGTGGCAGTTTCAAATTTCTTTTGCATGAGAAGAATGTTATTTTCTCCCTGGTGAAAAACAATATCACCGGGTAATTGCCTAAATATTATATCTATCAGATCGTCGGGCTGGATATTCAGTTTATTGGCAATATCTGTATGCAACAGCGGCAGCGGTGCCTTTCTTATCTCTGCTAAAACGAGTTCTTTCAAATCCCCGGAAGAAAGTTTTTTCACAATATCTATCTGTTCTTCTCTTCTTCTACGGTGATGCAGCGGATAAGGGTCAATTATCTCTCCTCCGCCCAGCGTGAGATCTCCGGATGAATTCCTGATAATAAATTTATCTCCAAAAACTGCAATTATCGGTTTGGGAAGATAGACCTGAACCAGGCAGGTTTCTCCACTGGATATGGAATTCTTATCTAACAGATGCATTCTTGCCATCAGTCTGCCGGTGCCCAGAAGAAAAATAACCTGAGTCCAAAGCTGAAGCGAAACATCTGGCTGGAAGATAGTTATCTTTGCATCGATCAGCCTGGTTTCTTTTATTTTTCTATCGGAAAGCACCATACCGCGAGTGAAATCTTTTTGTTTCAATCCAACCAGGTTAAATGAAGCCCTGTCGCCAGCACTAACGGTATTAACTTCCTCTCCGTGATGTTCCAGCCTGCGGATGCGTAGTTCTTTACTTCCTGGCAGAAGATATACTTTATCGTCTTTAGAAATCGAGCCGGACAGCACAGAACCGTTGGTAATAGTACCAAAACCTTCCTGCGAGAATATGCGGTCGATATACAGGCGGAAAGCACCTTCGGAACTGCGTTGAGGGATCTTTTCAACATTATCTGTTATTGCCTGTAGAAGCTTATCCATACCGGATTTGCTAACTGAGGATACTTTGATAATAGATGCCCTTTCCAGGAAAGAATCTTTTACAAATTCACGAAGTTCATCTTCAGCCAATTCGATCAGTTCTGTATCAACCAGATCTATCTTGGTTAAAACGATTATCCCGTGCTTTATTCCGAGTATATTCATTATTTCCAGATGCTCTCTAGTTTGAGGCATTATCCCTTCATCCGCAGCGATGATGAACAGTACAAAATCTATGCCGCACGCTCCAGCCACCATTGTCTTGATGAAATCTGCGTGACCGGGAACATCGATAATTCCCACGCTATTGCCATCCGGCAGATCGAGATGAGTGAAACCCAGGTTCATGGTGATACCACGCTGCTTTTCCTGTTTATGTGTATCGCAGTCGAAGCCAGTTAAAGCTTTTATAAGTGTGGTTTTACCATGATCCACATGTCCGGCGGTTCCCATTATCAAATGTTTTTTATCCATGTTCACTTCCTATACTAAATTACATCTTTTTTTACTTTTTTTTTCTATTTGTTTTCGTCAAGAAATGAAAGCCTTATTTAATACTAAAAAATTCTTTACACAATGACCTGCATACATTTGTTGGTTTCCTCAGAGAGGATGGAACTGGTGTTTCAGCCGGTCTTCAAAACCGGTAATGGGCAGCTAAAACTGTCTACGGCAGGTTCGATTCCTGCCCTCTCGGCCATTTTAAATAACTTTTTACTTTTCAATCTATTTTCTTGCTAAAACTACATTGACAGAAATAAACTTACGTTTTTTTTGTAAAAGGGTTAATTCTCATAGGAAAGAAAGGATGTATAGATATTATTTGGGATTTTTGTTGTTAATATTGATTTCATGTTCGAACCCGGTACCGGAATTTAACAAGGAAGAAGCCTTTTCTTACCTGGAAGCTCAATGTGATATCGGCCCACGTTATCCAGGTTCGGAGGAGATCGTTTTATGCAGGAACCTGATAATTTCCGAATTGAAAAAATTTGGTGCATCCGTTCGGGAACAGCAATTCAATGTAGAAGTAAATGGCATCGAATATCAGGGTGTAAATATCATTGCCGGTTTTTACCCCAGGATGAGCAGACGAACCCTGCTGGGAGCGCATTATGATACCCGACCCTGGGCAGATAAAGAAGAAGATCCTGCTCTGCACAACACTCCCATTCTGGGAGCAAATGATGCGGCTTCCGGTGTAGCGGTTCTACTTGAACTGGCTTCTATTATTTCTGAAAAACAACCCCGGCAATATGGAATAGACCTGGTTTTTTTTGATATGGAAGACATGGGAGAATACAATAAGAACGAAACCTGGTGTTTAGGCTCCAGCTATTATGCTCAAAACTTTTCCGGCATAAAGCCCGAGAAAGCAATTATCGTAGATATGATCGGTGATGCAGACCTTGAAGTTGAAATGGAATATTATTCCTATCATAACAGTCCAAACCTTGTGAATGAAGTATGGGATGTGGCTGAAGAAGCCGGCTTTAAAGAATTCAATGCCAGAATAACAAAAAGAATTTATGATGACCATTATCCGCTCATCGTAGCTGGATTCAATGCCATCGATATTATCGATTTTGAATATCCCTACTGGCATACTCTGGAAGATACTCCCGATAAATGTTCGGCCAATTCTTTGTATGTGATAGGTCAGACCCTGTTAAATTTAATTTATAGGGAAAAATGAAAAAGTTCTTAAGAAATTATTTAACCGAGAATGAGCAGAAGATTCTTCTTTTTATTCTGTTTTTTGCCTTTTTGGGTTTAATATTCAAATATACCGGTTTAATAGCTGGCAATGATTCTGCAGCGCCTGACAGCTTGAATTTTGAAAAAGATTACGAAATAAAATATGACCTGAATAATGTAACTAAAGAAGAATTGATTACTATTCCCGGAATCGGTGAAAAAAAAGCTGCGGATATTCTCGACTATAAAAGAACTCATGGATTCAGTTCGAAACGTGATATAATGAATATAAAAGGAATTGGTGAAAAAACATATATCAAAATAGAAAAATATTTTTACAGTCTAGCTAATGAGGAAGAACTGGAAATATCCGAATCTGTTTCTGAAACAACAGATCATAAAAACCCGGTAAAGATAAATATCAATAATGCTTCTGTGGAAGAATTTACAGAATTAAAAGGAATAGGACCTACTAAAGCAGAAAAAATAATTGCCTTGAGAAATGAATTGGGTCGTTTTACAAGTATCGAGGATCTTTTGCAGGTAAAAGGTATAGGTCCCAAAACCCTTGAAAAATTTAAAGATCAAATAATATTAGGAGAATGATCATGACCGATAAAGCTAAACCCACATTAACCCTGGCTCAGTTGTATGAGAAACAGGACCAATTACTCGATGCATTGGTGATCTACCAGCAATTAATAAATAAAGAATATTCGGAAGAGCTGGATGATAAGATCAAAGATTTGAAAAATAAAATATTCAACGACGGTGCTCTCGAATACAGCCCTGCCATAGACAAGATATTCACAACAGAAGATAAAAAGAACTTCAAGATCCTTCCACATGATGAATATGAAGCTTTTATTGAATCTCAAGCCCAGCATAACAATGAGGAAACTTACCCGGAAGAAATGCTGCAGGAAAAAGCACAGAAAACCGCTATCACAAAACCCCTTACAGATGATATTCCTGAAAGCGAACAGGAATTGGATGAAGAACCAACTATGGAAGTTGCTCCCGACGAAACTGAAGATATAGCTTCAGAACCAGAACTTAAAGAAGAAGAAACTGAATCCTTCTCAGAAATACAAGATGAATCCGAAACTATTTCTATAGATGAAGAAATTGCTCCCATCAGCGATGAACCGGAAATGGAGATATCAGAAGAACCCGATGCAGAAATGGATATAGGTGTGGAAACTATGGAAGATACCCTAACAGAAGAGAGCCGGGATACTGAAATTCCTGCGGAAGAACATAAAGCTGAAGAAGATCAACTTGATGAAATACCGGAAAACGCAAGTGAAACAGACCTTTCTGCTGCGGATGAAAAAGAACAGCTTGAAGATACAACCGAATCTGAAATTAAACAAACTGAGAATATATCTGAACCAGAAAGTATAGCAAAGCAAGATCAGGCAATAGAAATGGAACCTGAAGCCGATGAACCATCTCCGGAAGTTGAACCTATTGAAGAGCCTGTAAAAGAGGAAAAAAAAGAAGAAGAAATCGAACCGGAATCAGAAACAGAACTACCAGGTAAAAAGACCTCAGAAGTGGAATCCGAAATTGAACCTATTCAACCCTTAACAAATATCGAGGAAAAACTGCATACTCCAGAAGGAGCAGATGTATTGGACGTTTTGAAAGATCTGAAGAATATCGATGCAGAGTCTTTGAATAATATCCTTATCGAAAACCTGGGAGAAGACAGAACTTTGGATGAAGTTAAACTTTCTGATGTCCATTATGCGCTGGAACTGTTAAAAAACACAGATGAAACTGAAGAATAAAAACTTTAATAAATTATGCATTAAATGCGAAAAGAAATGTAAACAACCGGAAACCATAATCCTTCTGGGTTGCCCGAACTTTGAGTTAAAACCACGTCAGCTCGAGATCAGGTTTTCTTACGACAGGAAAAATGAGAATTATAACCGGAAAATTTAAAAAAGCCCATCTTTTTTCTGTTCCGGGGAAAACTTCACGTCCTACAACCGATTATACAAAAGAGGTTATTTTTTCCATCCTTTACGATTGTAAGGACAAAAAGGTACTCGATCTTTATGCCGGCAGCGGCTCTCTGGGTCTGGAAGCAATAAGTAGAGGTGCATCGTCTGCTGTTTTTGTCGATCTTTCCAATAAAGCGATCACTACGATAATTCGTAATATGAACAAACTTGGATGTAAAGAAAACTGCTTGATAAAGAAAAAAAAAGTTTCCGTTTTTCTCAATAATTCTCCGGAAAAATATGACCTGATATTTCTGGATCCGCCTTATAAAAAGAAACTGGTAAATAAAACTTTAGAAGCGATATATGAAAACGATCTGCTGAACCCGGATGGCCAGGTAATAGTAGAACATTCCAAGGATGAAAAACTTGACGAAAAATGGGCTTCCAGGATTGAGAAACAGAAAATCTCGGGAGCAACCCGGATTTCGATATTGGGAGCGTAAATGAAAATTTATAATACTTTAACTCGGAAAAAAGAAGAATTCGTTCCCCTGAAACCGGGAAAAGTTAATATTTATTTGTGCGGACCAACTGCATATAATTATTTCCATATTGGAAATGCTCGTACTTTTCTTTTTTTTGATGTTGTCCGAAATTATTTCAAATATCGTGGATTTCAAGTAACTTATGTTCAGAATATTACGGATGTCGATGATAAGCTGATAGATCAATCTATAAAAGAAAAAATCCCTGTTTCAGATATTGCGGAAAAATATATTGCCGCTTTCTTTGAAGATACCAATTCTTTAGGTATTCTCAAAGCAGATCATTATCCACATGCTACAAAATATATCGAGGAAATGGTCAGCCTAATTAAAGAATTAGAAGAAAAAGACTATGCCTACGAAGTAAATGGAGATGTTTATTTTTCTATTAATGCTGATAAAAAATATGGAATTCTTTCAGGCAAGAAAATTGAAGACCTGAAAGCTGGAGCCAGAGTAGAAAAGAATATTCAAAAGAAACATCCCGGTGATTTCACGCTATGGAAAAGATCTAAACCCGGCGAACCAAAATGGCAAAGCCCCTGGGGAGAAGGACGCCCCGGTTGGCATACTGAATGCGTAGTGATGTCACGCAAATTGCTGGGTGAAACTTTTGATATTCATGGCGGTGGAATAGACTTGATCTTTCCGCATCATGAAAATGAAATTGCTCAGGCCCAAGCGTCCACAGGAAGTATTCATGCCAGATACTGGATGCATGGCGGCTACCTGAACATTTCCGGTGAAAAAATGTCGAAGAGCCTGGATAACTTTTTCCTCACCCGGGATGTACTGAAAAAATATGATGCCGAAGCTATTCGTTTTTTCTTTCTTTCAAAACATTATCGTAGTTCTATCGATTACAATGAAGACCTTATTAAAGAGTCTTCCCATGCAATGAAAAACCTCTATTCGATCTTAAAAGAATCAGATTATTTACAATATAAAAATGAAGATGCCTCTTACTCGGAAAAACATAAGAAACTGAAAGACCAATTCATCGAAGCGATGGAAGATGATTTTAATACGGCAAAAGCAATTTCAGTATTGTTTAAAATCAGGAATTTATTAGCACATAATAAAGAAAATGAACTAAAACAATATGCTCATCTTCTGGTTGAGTTGGGACAGGTTCTGGGATTCTTCACAAAGCTGGAAGAGAAATTGGAAACAGATCTGAACCAGCTCTCAGAAGAGCTTATTCAATTGCTGATTAACTACAGGCAACTGTTCAAAAAAGAGCAAAATTGGCGGATGGCAGATAAAATACGGGATGATCTGAAATCTTTGGGAATACAGTTGAAAGATACACCAGCAGGAACTGATTGGGAAACAGTTAAATAAACATACTTTAATCTTATATTAGAGTTAATAAAAGAAATTTACAATAATACGATAAATTATTTGACACATTTCACTAAAGAAAATTTTTTGTTCATTCTGTTGAAAAAGCTCTTTAAATGGTATGTTGTGAAAATATCTGGGCAGAAAGAAGAGTGATTTTTTCTGTCATGACTTGGACTGTTCATATGCCGACGTGGCTCAACGGTAGAGCACTCGACTTGTAATCGAGCGGTTGTGGGTTCGATTCCTACCGTCGGCACCAGAATTTATGAGGAGGGGTTCCCGAGCGGTCAAAGGGAACAGACTGTAAATCTGTCGGCGGACGCCTTCGGAGGTTCAAATCCTCCCCACTCCACCATTCTGCGGGAGTAGCTCATTTGGTAGAGCATTAGCCTTCCAAGCTAAGGGTAGCGGGTTCGAGACCCGTCTCCCGCTCCATATTGCTCATGTAGCTCAGTCGGTAGAGCACATCCTTGGTAAGGATGAGGTCACCGGTTCAAGTCCGGTCATGAGCCCCAGTAACAAAATTAAATAATAAAAAATTAAGCCAAGGAGGAGAAATGGCAAAAGCCAAATTTGTAAGGAATAAGCCGCACGTGAATATTGGTACGATTGGTCACGTAGACCATGGCAAGACCACACTAACCGCAGCTATTA
>DAOUUD010000205.1 GCA_030668345.1 Candidatus Cloacimonadota bacterium
ATATTACGATGTATTTGATACATAAGCAGATAATTGGCATTGATTGGAAATCAAAAATGGTAGATAAATTGGATATTTTATGCAGAAAAATTTCGAATTTTCAAAAAACACTAAAAGGATAAAATGCACTGTGCGCACTGCCCTATGCACTAAGCACTATGCATTTTCGAAATATATTGAGAAAATAAAAAAACGGAGGAAAAGATGATTAAAACTAACAATCTTACCAAAATCTACAGAACAGATGAAGTAGAAACTGTAGCACTGAACAATGTAAATGTGGATGTAACCAAAGGTGAATTTGTAGCTGTTATGGGACCTTCAGGATGCGGGAAATCGACGCTTCTTAATGTAATTGGACTTCTGGATAATCCAACAAGCGGTGAATATCACTTCAACACTCAGGAAGTTTCCAAATACACCGAAAGAATGCGTACGAACATGAGAAAATCCAATATCGGGTTCATCTTCCAGAGCTTTAACCTGATCGATGAATTGACAGTTTATGAAAACGTTGAACTACCGCTTCTTTACATTAAAATGTCTTCTGCCGAAAGAAAGAAAAGAGTAAATGAAGTTCTGGACAGAATGAAAATAGCTCATCGAGCCAAGCATTTTCCACAACAGCTTTCCGGTGGTCAGCAGCAGCGTGTTGCCGTAGCCAGAGCTGTTATCACAAAACCGAAACTTATGCTGGCAGACGAACCTACTGGTAACCTGGATTCTGCAAATGGTGAAGAAGTGATGGATCTGCTTACACAACTTAATGAAGAAGGTACTACAATCATTATGGTTACCCACTCACCATCTCATGCTGAATATGCCCACAGAACTATTCAATTATTTGATGGTCATATCGTAACAGAAAATATCAAGAAAGAATTCCATCTATAGAACCTTGCGAATGGTTGAGTCTGCGAGACCTTCGCAATGGTTGAAATCGACCATTATTGGTAGCCAGGGTGTAGAAGCAAGAAATAAAATTCTATGACCTCTGTAGCTAATAAATAATAGGAGATATTATGTTTAAAAATTATATAAAGGTTACTTTCAGGAATCTATTAAGAAAGAAGTTCTATTCCACTATCAATATTTTGGGACTGGCTATAGGGCTTACCTGTACCATTCTGATCGGATTGTTCATACAGAACGAACTTTCTTTCGATAAACATCATGACAATTATAAAAGGATCTACAGGTTAGAATCTCACTTCACCATTCAGGAATCGGATGATTTTTTTGCTGCTACAGCTTTTCCGCTGGGTCCGGCACTAAAATTAGAATTTCCTCAGGATGTGGAAGAATACTGCCGTTTTATGACGATGGACAATAATCTGTTCCAGATAAATGATAAAAAGATATTTGAAGATAATATATATTTTGCAGATTCTACATTAACCACTTTATTCACTCACAAATTCATGGCTGGTACGCCAGATGGAGCCCTGAACGATCCCAACGAAATGATACTTACTGAAAGCTTTGCCCGTAGAATATTCGGTGATGAAGACCCTATCGGAAAAGTGCTGGAGACAGGTTATGGTTTTGGATTCACTATCACAGGTGTAATAGAAGATGTGCCCTATGATTCACACCTTCGTTTTGAGGCTGTAGGTTCCATGATCTCTCTGGAAAATTTCTTTGGTAAAGAAAGATATCACAGCCTGGAAAGTGGTGCTTTCTGGAACATTGGTTTCTACAGCTACATCATGCTTACGGAAAAAGGAAATATCCAGAATGTGCTGGATGGTTATCCTGCATTTGATGAAAAGTATATCAAACCGGTTGGTGAACAAATAAACGCAAAATTCCAACTTATGGTGCAGCCTTTGGCTGATGTTCACCTATTTTCACGTTTAACTTACGATCTTCCGACAGGTAATATTGCTTATGTTTACACATTCGGTATTGTTGCACTTTTTCTATTGCTAATCGGTTGCATCAATTATATGAATATGGCAACAGCTCAATCTGCCAACAGGGCTACTGAAGTCGGCATTCGCAAAGTGGTGGGTGCTCAGAAAAGTTATTTGCGCAATCAATTCCTGATGGAATCATTGATCTTAACTTTTCTGGCTTTACTTCTTGCATTCATTGCTACAGAGATATTTCTTCCTGCTTTCAATGAGATCACAGACAGACATCTTTCATTCAATATAGTAGAAAACCTTAATTTCTTTTTGGGGATCGTAGGTATAGCTTTGATCGTGGGAATTGTTGCAGGAAGCTATCCGGCTTTTTATCTTTCATCGTTTATTCCGGTGGAAGTACTGAAAGGAAAATTGGGAAAAAGCAAAGGAACACTGAGAAAAATATTGGTTCTTCTGCAATTCTCAATCTCGATCATCATGATAGTGGGAACTTTTACGGTGATACAGCAACTGAATTTCCTTCGAGACAAAGACCTTGGATTTGATAAAGAAAATGTTATGATCCTCACAGTGCGTGATACAACCGGCGTTCAAAATCTGGATGCTTTTCAAGATGAACTGCTCAAACATCCTCAAGTTATAAAAGCAGGTACTTCTTCCAGCATTCCGGGACAAGGTGTGGGAATTATTGTTCAAAGATACGAAACACTCGATGGCACAATGGCAGAGAAAGGAATTAACTTCGTATTTGTAGATAACGATTATATCGATGTAATGGACATGAAAATAATTAAAGGTAGAAATTTCGATCCCGAATTAACAACTGATCTGGAAGAATCTATCATAATCAATGAGGCATGTGCAAATGTTCTTGGATGGGGTGAAGATCCAATCGGCAAAAAATTAGGTTTCGGCGCAGACCTAGATGGCACTTCAACCAGAGATACTCGTGTGATCGGAGTGGTGAAAGACTTCCATTACAACTCTTTACACAATAAGGTCGATCCTATTCTTCTCCTTCTTTCAGAGAGACCACTTAGAAATATCAGCTTGAGGGTTAGACAGGAAAATATCGAAAACACGATAAACTATATCAAAGGGAAATGGAACGATTTCTGCCCCACTTTCCCATTCGATTACAGCTTTCTGGATGAAGATCTGAATGAACAATATATCGCTGAACAAAAGATCGGAAGAGTTTTCACCTACTTCTCGGTTCTTTGTATTTTCATCGCCTGCCTGGGATTATTTGGACTTGCTGCCTACACAGCAGAACAGAGAACAAAAGAGATCAGCATTCGCAAAGTTATGGGCGCTTCAGTCTCAAGCATCGTTCTTATTCTATCCAAAGAATTCTCAATCTGGGTTATACTG
>DAOUUD010000137.1 GCA_030668345.1 Candidatus Cloacimonadota bacterium
CCGGCATATTTGGCAGCTTTCAAGCTCGATCCGGTGATCTTAACCTTGTAGCCCCATTCCGAATACTTCATCAGGAAGTAGATAATAACCACAAGCAACAGGGCAATGATAATTCCGGCGTGAACTCTGCCGAAACCAAGCTGCCATAGTCTGCTTTCCATAGAAAATTGTTCTGTGTATGGGAAATTATCCTTTCCTTTCCATGAACCGAAAACAAAATAATCCACGATGTTTATTGCTATGTAATTTAATAATAAAGTAGAGATGACTTCGTTCATTTTGAATTTTAATTTTAATACAGCCGGTATCAAAGCCCAGAAGGCACCTCCCAGAAAACCAAAAAGAAGAAGTACGGGAATTTGGATTGTACGCGGCAGTGTGGGACATTTCAGGATGAACCAGGTGGCAAAAAGCGCACCAAAATAAAGCTGTCCTTCTGCTCCAATGTTCCATAATTTGCTGTTCAGAGCCACAGCTACAGCCAGCCCGGTAAAGATAAGCGGGATACTTTTTATAATAGTTTCGGATAGCCCGTAAGATGAACCTATTGTGGTACGGATTATCTGCCAGAAGGCAATGAATGGATTTACACCATTTAAGGCGATAAATATCCCGGTAAGGGTCAAGGCAGCTACAATGGCATAAAAGGTGATCGCCGCTTCCTGCCGGTTTGAAACTCTTTCTCTCTGTTCTATTAGAATTTTATATTTAAACATTCACTATCTCCATTTCAGAAGGCAGATCAATTTTTTAATATCTTTTCTTCAGGATGTCCACTCATCATCAAGCCGATTTGAGCTATATCATATTTACCGTTTTCAAAAACACTTACAAAATCACCTTCGAACATCACTGCGATCCGGTCGGAAAGGCTGAATATCTCATCCAGATCGCCGGAGATCAAGACCACTGCTTTGCCTGAATTGCGCAGATCCATTATCGAATTGCGGACGAAATCGGTGGCTCCTACATCCAGTCCGCGGGTGGGGTATACACATACATATAATTCGCTTTCTGCTTCTATCTCTCTGCCAATGATAAGCTTCTGCAAATTTCCTCCGGAAAGAAGCAGAGCAGGAAAATTAATTCCCGGTTGCAGGATGTCATATTTTTCAATTATTTGTTCAGCATAATTTTTTATTTTTTTATTATTCAGTAAGTAACCCTGGCGGTATTCTGCTTTCCTGTATATTTTTAATCCCAGATTTTCCCAGATGCTTCTTTGCCCGGCAACTCCCACATTTACGCGGTCGGCAGGAATATAACTGATACCATCATCGATCCTTTCCATGGCAGAATGATCGGTAATAACCCTGTCTTTGAACCAGATCTTTCCATCTCGCACCTTTCTGTTTCCGGTAAGTGCTTCCGCCAGTTCTGTTTGACCATTACCCGAAACTCCGGCTATTCCTAAAATTTCTCCTGTGAACACTTCAAAAGAAAGTGAATCTACAGCCAGAAGCCCTTTATCGGAATGTACATGCAGGTTTTCCACCTGCAATATCTTCTTTTGTGAATCCCGTGAAGTTTTTTCAATTGAACTTTCAATTATACGACCCACCATCATCTTGGCCAGTTCATGCGAAGAAACCTCTTCCGGAAGTACTGTACCTACGTTTTTACCTTTACGAAGCACGGTGATCCGGTCGGCTACCCGTCGAACTACTTTCATTTTGTGGGAAATGAAGATAACCCCTTTGCCGGTGGAAGCTATTTTTTTCAGGATCTCTATCAGGTTGTCGGTTTCCTGTTTGGTTAGAACAGTAGTGGGTTCGTCAACTATGAGAACGTCCACTTCCCTCACCAGCATTTTTAGAATTTCTACTTTCTGTTTTACCCCTATGGGAAGCTTATCCACGATCGCATCGAGGTCTACCGAAAAGTTATATTTCTCGGCATATTCCGTGATCAGTTTTTTACGTTCGGATAGATTTAAGTGAAATTTATTGGAAGGCAGACCGAGAATGATATTTTCCAGCACGGTAAGATTTCCGATCAGGCTGAATCTCTGATGAACCATTCCAATGCCGATCTTCAAAGCTTCACCGGGAAATTTATGGGAAATTTCTTTACCTTTAAAATACATTTTCCCGCTTTCAGGGAAATAAACACCGGTGAGTATGTTCATCAATGTGGTTTTACCGGTTCCGTTCTCTCCCAGCAAGGCGTGTATCTCACCCAGTTTAAGATCAAAATCTATATTATCATTTGCTTTAGTGCCATAAAATGACTTGGTGATGCCTTTCATTTGAATAAGATTTGGATGATCTTGAACCAATATGAACTCCTTTTCAAAAAGAAAAAAAAGAGATTAGCTGGGCAGCTAATCTCTTTAAACAATTCAGTATTATTCTCCTGATTTTGGAATGGAGCCTATAACACCTTTTACGAACCAGTCCATGCTCAGCATTTGTTCGTCTGTAAGATGTTCACCTTCATTAACTTTAAGAGTTCCTTTCTGGTTGTATACAGGACCCTGGAAACAGTGGAATTCTTTGTCGATGATTGCTTGCTTTGTGGTTTCTACAAGGTCTCTTACGTCCTGAGGAACAGCATCGTTGTAAGGTGAAAGACCAATGAGACCTGTCTCAATTCCCCACCAGTCATTAGAAGATTTCCAGGTGCCTTTATAAACCTGCTCGGCTATTTGATTATAGAAAACACTCCAATGCCATACAGGAGCAGTTAAGTGAACGGTGGGAGCGAATTTTGCCATATCGCTGTCATAACCAAGAGACCATACACCATGTTTCTCTGCTGCTTGCTGAGGACCGGCAGAGTCTGCCCCCTGAGTGATAACATCACACCCAAGTTCTATCATGGAATTGGCTGCATCCATTTCCTTGGCAGGGTCGAACCAGGAATTTGTCCAGACGATATGAACAACAGCATCGGGATTTACACTTTGTGCACCCAGCGTGAAAGCACTGATAAGACGTATAACTTCTGGAATGGGATGTGGAGCAACATAACCGATCTTGCCAGCTTCAGACATAGAACCTGCTACAATACCGGCCAGGTATTTAGCCTGGTACATCCTGCCGAAATAAGCTCCCATATTTTCAGAAGTTTTATATCCGCTGCAATGCATAAATACATTGTCGGGATATTTTTCAGCTACTTCCAGTGTAGGATCCATGAAACCGAATGATGTTGTGAAAATAATATCATTACCTGCTTCTGCTAATTGGGTGATAGGACGAATTGCTTCAGCACCCTCGGGAACACTTTCCACATAAACGGTTTTTTCTACAAAATCAAGTTCTTCCAGGGCAAGACGACCATCGTTGTGAGCATATGTCCAACCTGCATCACCGATAGGTCCCACATAAATAAATGCAATGTTCAACTTCTTGCCTTTAGCACCCTGCTGACCGCATCCTGCGATCATGGCTACAACTAATAAAGCAATAATAATCCATAAAAATTTCTTCATTGTTTCTCCTTCATTCTTTAATTTTCATTCAAATAATTTCACCTTTTTTCGATAGTATCATTCAATTATCCTTAAATTTGAAATTTACGGTTTTTTTTGTTTAAAAATAACGATTCATTAAATAATAAATTGAACTTCACAAAATAAAAAATCAAGAAAAACTCCTTACTCTTTTCTTTAATCATCAATTAAAAAAAACCAGCAATTTACTTAGCATAAAAACGAGATAATTAATTTTGATGTCAAGTATAAATTTATTTATTGTGTTTTATATCTGTCGAATACCTTTTTCTTGACATTCCCACAAATGAAAAATTTTAAGAAGCTAAATTTATTATAAAAAATGGAGTTGCAGATGAACGAGAATCGCATAAAAGTTCACCCCATTTTACCAATCCCGGAGCGCAAAGAAATTTCTTTTTACTGGAATGGTAAACTTCTGAAAGCACTGGAAGGTGAGGTGATTTCATCTGCTTTATTTGCCAATGGTATTAAGATCTTTGGTCATCACCCCAAAGACGGCAGCTCACAGGGTATGTACTGCGCTAACGGACAATGTGCAAAATGTACTGTGATAGCTAATGGAATCCCTGTAAAATCCTGCATGGTAGAAGTTACACCTGGAATGCATGTTGAAAGTGTGGAAGGACTTCCAGTATTACCGTTGGTGGATGAAGAACCCGATACAAGTGACATCCAGCTACTTATATTCGATGTACTGATCATTGGTGGTGGTCCATCAGGGCTTTCAGCTGCTATCGAACTGGGAACAAACGGAATTAAAACTTTGCTTGTGGATGATAAAAATGAGCTGGGTGGAAAACTTGTTCTGCAAACTCATAAATTTTTTGGTTCGGTAGAAGATTCTTATGCCGGAACACGTGGTAATGAAATTGGTAAAATGCTTGCCGAAAAAGTAATGCAGAATACAAATATTGATGTATGGACAAATAGCACAGTATTGTATGTTTATAAAGATAAAAAAGTAGGAATCATCAAAGATGGAGTATATAAACTTATTCTGCCAAAAGTTGTTCTTAACGCAGCCGGAGCTCGTGAGAAATTCCTGCGTTTCAAAGGAAACACTCTTTCCGGAATTTATGGTGCAGGCGCCTTCCAGACATTAGTGAACCGTGATCTGGTGCGACCAACAGATAAGCTGTTTATCGTTGGTGGAGGGAATGTTGGTTTGATCGCAGGATATCACGCTCTTCAGGCAGGAATCGATGTAGTGGGACTGGCAGAAGCTATGCCCATGTGCGGTGGCTATAAAGTTCATGCCGATAAATTAAAACGTTTGGGAGTTCCCATTTATACTTCTCATACTGTGCAGAAAGCCAGTGGAAAAGAAGCAGTAGAAACTGTTACTATTGTTCAGATAGATGAGAATTTTGTTCCGCTTTCAGGCACCGAAAAAACTTTTGAATGCGATACAATTCTTATTGCTGTAGGATTGGAACCTGTAAATGAATTTGCTGATGAAGCAAAAACTGCCGGGATAAAAGTGTATTCGGTAGGAGATGCTCACGAAATAGCTGAAGCATCATCAGCCATGTTCAATGGTAAAATCGCTGGGTTGAAAATAGCGAAAGAACTGGGAGCGGATATC
>DAOUUD010000044.1 GCA_030668345.1 Candidatus Cloacimonadota bacterium
GGTTGAATAATACAGCAGAAATTTATTTTGAAACAGACCCGGAAAACCCACAAACACATAACCTGGGAATAGATGACGGACAAGAGATTTCAGAAGCTATCATAAAAGAGATCAGTGATTTGCCTGAAGTGGAGCTTGGTCAACCACCACCCACAGATGAATGTTATCTTTCTTATTTATTAGTAAACGGTATTGAAAATTGCAGTATCTGTGGAAAGATCGTCAATATGGGTTTTACTTCAGTTAATAATCCGATGCTTGGAACTGAACTAAATTTTCCAATGATTGGTTTGCATTATATGTCTCATGGTAGATTTGCATTTAGCGGTTCCTCAAATCAGGGAGAAGTTGATCCGATCCTATTGGCAGTAGTTCTGGATGTTGATTTTACTTCTATTTCCGATCTATCCGAAATTGCAGAAAAATATGGATACCAGATTATTAATTACCCAAATCCTTTTAAACCGTCAGGAGCCGGTCGCAGTCCTGCAACAACCATTTCTTTTTCACTTCCGGAAAACAGTAAGGATGCAAAGATAGAAATTTATAATCTCAAAGGTCAGAAAGTAAAACAGCTTGTCAGCAATTCAGCCAATCAGCTTTCAGAAGGTCAGCACTCGGTGGTGTGGGATGGCACTGATGAAAATAATCAGCCTGTAACTTCAGGGATTTATTTTTATAAATTAAGTTCGGGGGAATATACAAAAACCCGGAAAATGCTCCTTTTGAAATAGGCTTTGCTCTTTCATCCGGCAGCTGCGCTGGACTACGGAGAACAGGCGAAGCGAACTCCCTGTCTTTGCGAGTAATCTTATAAAGAAATTCTTTTGACTTGTCCGGCGTAGTCCCTTTTCAGGACGAAGACGGAAGCAATCTCATAAGATCAATAATTGTTACTTCCCTGAGATTGCCACGCACCGACTTACGTCGCTGCTCGCAAAGACAAAGAAAAGAATTGTATCCTCTGTCTTTGCGAGGAAGCTTATAAAAAAAAATCTTTCGACTTGTCCGGCGTAGTCCCTTTTCAGGACGAAGACGGAAGCAATCTGATAATATCAACGATTATTACTCAAATAAGATTTCCGCGCCCTGATAAATCAGGTCTCGCAAAGACATGCTTGATCAGCGTGTTGAGGACAACCCGCTCTACAGCTCAAGTTTTTTATAAAAAGATTATGTATTGAAGATCAATCTATATTCTATTTATCGAGAAAAAAATCTTGCACGCTTTAAATACATTCCCGTTAATTGTTTTGGAATATTCGATAAGATTTTTAAAATACTATAAATGGGGGGATGTTATGAAAGAATTAAAAGTTGTAGTAGATCAGGTGGTCGATCATTGTGGAGCAAAACTGAAACCGGGAGATACCTTTTATGTAACTGGAAAGGGCAAACTTATGATACCTGATAATAAGGAGATCTGTATGTTCGCAATCCAGAGTCTTATTCCTTTCCTGATAAATAAGCAGCTCGATATCAAAGAAGATAAGTACATTGTGGATATGAATAAATTATGCTGTCCCGATCCCGGAGGGGTGGTTTTTAAAATAGAAGAGAAATAAAATTTAAATAATTAAGCTCGTTACGAAAGTCTCTTTCGTAATGTATTAATTTTGTAATAGTCTATTTCTTTGTAGCCACGCTCACATTATCACATAGAATTGCTGGGAATCTTCCACCCCAGCAATCATGAACAGTATCTTCAATAGCAACTATGTTCTTCAGAGTTTCATAAACATTTCCTGCAACCATAGCATCTTTCACGCGACCTATGATCTCTCCGTTTTCCACGTAGAATGCAGGGCTTACGCCAACTGAATAATCCCCATTTGGAATATTACCACTGTGAGCTCCCATCACTCCATCGAGGATAATACCTTTATCTATCATTTTAACTAATTCCCGGAAAGTTTTATTACCCGGTTTTATAGTTAGATACTGGAGTGAAGGAATCGGTTTTAATGTAATAGGATCTCCACCCCAGGCAATGGTTCTGTATCCATGCCCTGTAGATTTTGCATTCAATTTTTTTGCATAATTAAGGTCATAATAGAAGCTTTTTAAAACACCATTTTCAATTAATGTAAAAGTTTTACAGGCAACTCCTTCATCATCAAATGCCCTTGCCCCGGGATATTTATCATTCAAAGGATCATCATAAAGAGTGAATTTATCATCGAATATTTTTTTCCCGATTTTATCTGCAACAGGTGAAATCTTTTCGTAAATACTCATTGCGTTTGTTCCGCTTTTGATCCTCCAGGTGAGAGTGTAAATACTGAAAGGCATAAATAGAACTTTCATTTTTCCACTTTTGGGTTCCACAACCTTTTTGGCTGAGTTGTATAAACTTATCATTTCATCCAGAATGCTATCAGGTGTTTTTTGGAATTTCTTTTTGGAGAATACTCGAGTAACACCTGCTGCTCCACCGGGAAAAATTAAACTTCCGCCAATTCCATAGCTGCTCGTAAGATTTGTTACATCAGTTCCGGAAGTATTTACAATTTGGATTTTTGTAACATCTTTTCCTGCACCAAATTCGATTTCACCATCAGTTTTACTTTTTAAAATGTCGCAAATTCGTGAACATTCTTCAACAAACAGGTTTTCAGCTAAATTTTCTATTGAATTGTCATAAGTATTTAAATTTGGAAGGTTCTTTGTAAATGGAAAATCATAATTTGCTTTCACTTTTCCCTTTAAGGAATCGAGAGCATTCTCCAAGAGTTCTTCTCGATTTATCAGGTTGCATGTATAGGTAAATCCCAGTTTTCCATCTTTTATTATCCTCAGTGCGACTCCAGACCGAATTTTACTTTTTATATCATGTAATTCAGCATGAGTAAAATCCACTTCACTTTCCGTATGTTCAAGGGAATATACTTCTGCCTGGTCGCAGACTTTTTTTGCCATTTCCAGTAACTTTTTCATTATGCACCTCCAATAACAACGTTCTTGATCAATATATGCGGTCCTCCATGACAGGAACGAATGTTAGTCTGTCCTTTTCCGCATCCTCCTGTTTTTGTGAGAACCAGATCATTGCCAACCATGATAATATCTTTCATTGTTTGATACAAATTGCCCGAAATATTGATATCGCGTATCATTCCTGCAAGCTTTCCATCTTTGATAACATATCCGTACTGAGCTCCAAAAGTGAAGTTTTCACCCGCAGTTTGACCACCTTTTGCATCGATAATATAAAGACCGTCACCCAGTTTTTTCAGAAGGTTTTCAAAACTGTCTTGTTGTGGTTCAATATATATCGTTCCCATCCTGATGATGGGAGCAAAACGGTAGTCTTCCGCCACACAGTGACCTGAGATCGGTTCATCAAATTCCTCTGCTGTTCTTCGGGAGTGAAGGCGTCCGGTTAAAACACCATTCTTCATAAGTTGAACTTTGCGAACAGCCACGCCTTCATCATCGTATTTGTAAAATCCTAGTTGATTTGGAATAGTTGCGTCATCGATGATACTTACAACATCGTTCCCAAGCTTACTTCCAATTTGCATTTTCTCCCTCATTGCCGGGAGGGATTCCACGATATCAGCTTCGGAAAAATGACCGAATGCTTCATGAGCAAATACACCTGCCAGATCAGGATTTACAATACAGTTATAAACTCCTGCTTTTACTGATTTAGCTTTTAAAAGATCAACAACAATAGAAGTCTGTTTGTTAAAATTTTCTTCCTGGTTACGAACATTCTGGAAACCGTCACTTCCACCAGCACTAACCCGAATATTCTGTAAAAGATTTCCTTCTTTACTGGTTATAAGACCACCTACTCTTGTTGTTATGAGGTCTTCGCGGATTTCGCTTCCTTCAGAGTTAAGGAAGTACCTTTCCCTGATAACTTCACCATAACCGATGTTCGTGTTAATTACTTTTTCATGTTTGAGTGGAATACTGTTCAGTTTTCTGGTTAATCCAAGTTTCTCATTGATCGAGATTTTTCTTGGATCTTCGATTAATTCAGGAAAAAAAGTATCTTTAATTACATCTGCTTTTGCCAGTTTGATCGGTTTCTCTGTATTTTTAGCAAGAAGTTTTGCGTTTTCTATTGCAGATTTTATAGCGTTTTTCGCATCACTTTCTTTAGTAAATGCTACAGATGAAAAACCACCATTCTTGAGTACTCTCAGCACATATCCATCAGTAGAATTGGAACCTATCCTGGTTAATTCTTTTCCTTTGAAAGTGATAAAAGTGTCTTTTTTGTTCTCATAGCGTATATCAGCGTAATCTGCATCTGATTTGTTTAAGATTTTTCTTAGCTTTTCAAACATATCAACTCCTATAGTTATTAATTTTAACTAATTTAAAATTTTAAATAAAATTAATCTGTCAAATTTATTTTTTTTACGATCCTGCAATAATCGATAATAAGATAGATTATACTGCTTTCGACTATTCTACTTTATAATATTTTTCTTGACAGTATTTTCTTTGAAATTTTATTCGGTACTCGAAAGTAGAATAATGGAAAAGAAAATATTTTAAAAAACGCAGGATTCTTAATTTTTTCTGTCTGTATTGTATAGATGAAAAAATTAATTGGAAAGGAGGTTTCAATGAATAAATCGGATCTGGTCATACTCGGGTTTCTGAACAGGAAACCAATGTATGGTTACGAAATAATCCAGTTTACAAAAATGCATGCACTCGATGTGTGGGCTGGCGTAAAAATGCCTTCTATATATAAAGCATTACAGCGATTGGAAACAAATAAATGTATTTCAGGTAAACAGATTGTAGAAGGGAATAATCCACCCAGAAAGGTTTTTACTATAACAAAAAAAGGAACACAATATTTTCGTGAGATTATAAAGTATTATCTGGAATCTAAAAGCGAACTTAACGTTGATTTCTGGATGGCAACATCTTTTATGGGAAAAGGGATTAGTAAAGAATTATTTCTTCAATTTTTAGACAAACGGATAAATAGAATAACTACTCATATTAAACATCATAAAGAAGAATGTGATCTTCCTGAAGAAGAAAAAAAGAAAATTCCTTTCTATATTCAGATATTGATGGAAATGGGTGAAGAGATGCATAAAGCAGAGAAGCAAAATCTGATAAAACTGAAAAATGAAATTCTGAAACCTGAAAATGAATATGTGTTTCTGAAAAAGGAGGACATTTGAGGAAAATAATTTTCATCATAATTATTATCGTATATTATTTTGCTTTAAATGCTGAAGTTCTAACCTTGAAAGATGCGAAAGAAATAGCACTCAAGAACAATCCCGACCTTCTGGCAGAAGAACACGCCCAAAAATCTGCAAAATACGATTTCTGGAATTCTACCCTCAGTTTGATTCCATCAGCAAATTTAGACGGAACCTATACGGAGTATAAACCTGGATTCGGGATGGGAACCGGTCCCACTGCAGATGAATCACGTTCATATGGATACACGATCTCGCAACCTATTTTCAACGGTGGCAAGATATGGCTGGGCTCTCGCATCCAGAATGATGCGGCAAAAATTGCAGATGCAACTTACATTAATAAAAGGTTGGAAACTATAGCAGAAGTAGAATCCAAATATTTCTCTGTTCTGGAAAACCAGGATTTGTTGGAAACTGCTCAAAAAGATTTGCGATCGTCGGAAATACAACTGGAGATCGCAAAGGTGAGATATGAAACCGGAACCCTTTCCAGAGCAGATTATCTTCAATTGCAATCCCAGAAAGCATCCAAAGAAGTCAGTCTGATCCAGATGGAAAATCTTTATTCAATAAGCAAACTGGATCTGGCAAATTTCCTGCAGATATCTCCTGATTATACATTGAAAACCATTTCTTTAGATCTGTATGAAACTTATCTAAATAATATCCAATCTTTAGATCCTGCGCAGGTTAAAGAACTAATTTCGGAGGTGATAGAGATAAGCAAAGAGAAAAATCCATCCTTGAAAATGGCAGAGCTTTCAAAAGCAATAACTAAAAAATCTGTTATAATGGCAGGTGGTAACTTTCTTCCTTCATTGAATCTTTCCTATTCTAAAACCTGGGAGAAATATGACTATCAGGATGACTACGAAGATTCAGAAAGATTAATGCTCATTGCCTCTGTACCGATTTTTCCTATTGCGGATAACGCAGTGGAGTTCGCAAAAGCAAAACACGATTTCAAAAGATCATATTACGATTATAGATCAGCAGAATATGGGATTGAGCTTGGTTTGAAAAGTTCTGTGCTCAATCTTGTTGCTTCTGCAAGATCTGTTTATGCAACAAAAAAAGCCCTGGAATTTGCAGAAGAAACATATCTTCAGATGGAAGAAAGATTCAGGAACAACATCATTACAACCAGCGATCTCCTGGATGTGGAAGTTATGTTAACTTCTTCCAGGAATCAATATACAAAGAGCGTCTATGACTTCCTGAGAGCAAGATCATATCTCCAGCAATTGATGGGTGTGGAAGACGAACAAATATTAATGCAATATTTAAAATAAATTATGGAGAAAAAAAATGAAAAAAATAACACTAATTTTAGTAGCCATCATGTTGGTCCTGTCTGCATGTAGTAAAGGCGAACCTGCTGATGAAAAAACTACCCAAAAATCAAAGCAACAGCAAGATAAAGCATTTACTGTGATGGTAGAAAAAGTAGAACCCCAAAACCTGGAAGAATATATCAATTTTACCGGGAAACTGGAAGGAATAACAGATATCACACTTTCCAGCCAGACCCATGGTAAAGTGGTGGAAATCTATAAAAAGCTGGGGGACTGGGTTAAAAAAGATGAGTCGATCGGTCGCATAGATAATGCAGGTCACCAGAACCAGCTTGACCAGGCAAAAGCTTCTTTACTTGCAGCAGAAGCAACTTTTGAAGTTGCAGAAATGCAGATGAAGGCTTCTGAAAATCTTTATAAAGAACAGAATATTTCCGAAGCTGAATATGTGCAGGCAACCAGTTCCTTCAAATCTGCCAAAGCTGGTTTGGATGGTGCAAAAGCTAACCTGGAAAACGCACAGCAAAATCTTGATAACTCGCAATTCACTGCTCCGGTTTCAGGTTACATTGCCGATATGAATCTTGAAATTGGTCAAACGATCTCCACAGGTATGCAGGTTTGCACAATTGTAGATTCCCGCAAGCTGGTTATCAAAACCGGGATCGGAGAAAGCGGCATTAAGTACGTTAAGAAGGGACAGCAAGTGGAAATATATCATGATTCCAATCCTGAAACCTTCACAGGAATAATTACCGGTGTGGGTATTAGACCAATTAATGGAGCAAATAATTATCCGGTAGAAATTATTTTGGATAATCCTGATGGTAAACTTTATGCAGGAATGGTAATAGAAGGTCGCATCCAGAGCAATATTCACGAGAATGTCATTTTTACTTCATTGAACAATATCGTTCAGGAATACGATCAGAAATATGTATTCATAATCGAAGACAACATTGCAAGACAGCGTAAGATTACTATTGGAAAAAAAGTAGGTGAGAACGTTATAATTAAAAGTGGAATAAAAAACGGTGAATTACTTGTGATAGAAGGTATGGAAAACCTGGAAGATGGTTCTTCTGTGGAAATAAGGAAAGGACTATAAGCCACAAAGAGGCTCAAAATGAATAAAAAGATTAAACACCGAGAGCACCGAAATACACCGAATGGACTTGACTCGCAGCAAAGCGTGAGTCGAGAACAATCTATCAGCAATCGGTCGCAATTCTCGACTCACATTCTCTTCTTTCATTGCGAGTCAAGTCTTGCTCTGTGCTCTCCGCCTGCCAAGCCGAAGCATTGCGAAGGCTGGTGAGCTCTGTGGTAAAATAACAAGGAGTAAAAGATGTCCATAGCGAAATTTTCAGTTAATAATTCTGTTCTGATAAATATGTTAATGCTTGTAGTATTCATTGTGGGAATTTATACTATGATCGAAATTCCAAAAGAAGAAATGCCGGCTGTAGATTTTGGTTCTTTCATTATAATAGTTATGTATCCGGGTGTTTCATCGGCGGAAATGGAACAGTTGGTTGTTCAGAAAATTGAAGAAGAAATAGCGGATATAGATAACATCGATTATATCGAATCTACTGCTACAGAAGGCAGAGCAACAATTTTTATAGTATTCGAACCAAATGCAGATATCGATAAGGCAGAAAACGATCTCAGGTCAGAAATGGATAAGGTAAGAGATCTGCCCGAGGATGCGGAAGACCCCTTGATGATCCGTTTGAATATGCGTGAAGTGAATGAAATGTGTGCAGTTGTTATTGGTGGAGATTTTTCCGGGAATGCCATCAGAGAAATATCGGAAGATCTGAGAGATGGCTTTCTTGATATTGAATATGTTTCCAAAGTGGATATTCATGGTACTCGCGAAAGAGAGATTTGGATAGAAGGTGATGCTAAAAAACTGGATGAATACGGGCTGTCTTTGAACGATCTGCAAAATGTAATTAATATGCGGAATATGAATGTTCCCGGAGGAACCGTAAAATTTGGCAGAGTCGAATTTATTGTTCGAACGGTAGGTGAATTTGAAGATACACAGGAGATTAGTAACCTGGTCATCAGGATGGATGAGAACGGACGAGCTGTTAGAATTCAAGATGTGGCTACGGTAAAAGATACATTGGAAGAACGCGCTATTATTTCCAAATTAGATGGAAATCCGAGTGTGACTTTGTTCGTTTATAAAAAAGCTGATGGCAATATTATCAAAGTGATGAAAGATGTTGGCAAATATGTAGAAAATTTCAAAAATGATGTCCCCGGATTGGAAGCTACCGTTAGAAATGATGGTTCCATTGATGTAAAAAACAGCGTTAATACTCTTGGTAGTAGTGCTTTTTTTGGTGTTATCCTGGTCTTCATTTCCCTGTTTGTATTTTTGGGATGGAGAAATGCTCTATTTGCTGCTTTTGGAATCCCATTCAGTTTCCTGCTAACATTTATATTGATGCAGTATTTTGATGTAACAATGAACACTCTTACATTATTCGGACTGGTTCTGGTTCTGGGAATGATAGTTGATGATGCTATCATTGTGCTGGAAAACGTACACCGTTATGTAGAGATGGGGATGTCTACAAAAGAAGCAGCTATCAAGGGAACACAGGAAATAATGTGGCCTGTTATTGCAGCGGTAAGCACCACAGCAGCAGCTTTTGTACCCATGTTGATGATGCAAGGTATGATGGGAAAATTCATGCGGGTCTTCCCGATAGTTGTTTCATTGGCTCTGTTAGCTTCATTATTTGAAAGCCTGGTCATTCTACCGTCTCATATCGCAGATTTTTCTAAACCAGTTACTAAGGAAAATAAGAAACCGCACAAAATTCATGATGCTCTGGTTAGAAAATACAAACATGCTATCAAATATGTGCTTCGTCATCGTTTTCTTTCGGTTCTAGCTGTAGTTATAGCTTTGATTCTTTCTATAATGACAATTGTATTCAAACTTGTTCCCTTTGAATTTTTTCCTGCACAAACTCCCAAAACCATAATTCTTCGTTTGCAAACACCCATCGGAACCAATCTGGATGTAACTAATGAAGTGGTTTCCAATATAGAAGAATATATTCGCACTATGAAAGAAAGAGAGGATATAGAAGCAGTTGTAACCACAGTGGGAATGATGGCCAGAAATCATCGCTGGGATACAAAGACAAATAATGCTCAGTTAAGAATAGATCTGAGAGATGATATGATATTCTCGCACGATCAAATAAAAAATTCCATCCGCTCTTATCTGAAAGAACTTCCCGGATTATACACATATCAATTTGCAAAACCAAGCCAGGGACCTCCCACGGGAGATGATATCGAGATCCGAGTAAAAGGAGACAACCTGGAGCGATTGGAATATATTGGGAATATCATTCAAGATGAACTGGCAAAAATTCCTGGTGTAGTAGATATTGAAGATAGTTTTATTCCCGGTAAGAAAGAAGTGCAGATCATTCCAAAACACGAAAAGCTTGCAGTTTACGGTCTCACAGTATCACACATCGCCGGTTTAGTGCGTACTGCATCTTATGGTTCCACAATCTCCAAGTATAGAGGAAAAGGAACAGATGAATATGATATTGTACTTCGTTTGCAGGAAGATCAGATCGATGATCTGAATAACCTGGAAAATTTGAAGATCCGTACTATGAACGGTGACCTGATAGCGCTGAAAGACCTGGCAGAATTCGAAATTATATCAGGATTATCTCAGATAAACCATCGCAATAAAAAGCGGATAATAACTATTACAGGGAATATTTCATTTTACCAGGCAGGTAATAAAACGAAAAAGAGAAGTACAGATGAAGTTGTGCAGATACTTATGGGAAATAAAATTACAGGAGAAGAAGGAACTCTTTCCAATTTCCAACAGCGTTTTCCCGGCTATCAACTTGAATTTGGAGGCGTAGCAGAAGAGCAGAAAAAATCATATAACTCGCTCTTCCTGGCATTTGGAGTTGCACTTCTATTGATATTCACCATCCTCGCTGCTCAGTTTAAATCGTATGTTCAGCCCTTTATTGTGATGATGACCATCCCCTTCTCTTTGATCGGTGTTATCGTGGGACTGTTGGTTACCGGTTTACCGGCTTCTCTCAATTCCCTGGTGGCTGTTGTGGCACTTGCCGGCGTGGTTGTGAACGATTCACTGGTTCTGGTGGATTTTGTTA
>DAOUUD010000158.1 GCA_030668345.1 Candidatus Cloacimonadota bacterium
GAATAGAATTAATTACTCTGTTCTCACCGGTCATATTACAGATTATAATACAGGTGAACCGGTTCAGGCAGAGATCTTTGTGGAAGGTGTAGATGATACGGGTGTTTTCCGTTATCCATATACCAGCAATGAAGACTTTGGTACTTACTACCGCTTGCTTACAGATGGAAGTTATGATGTAACTTTTTCTGCCTATGGCTATATTGCTCAAACTGTAATAAATGTTAATATTGTAAATAGTGGACAAACAATTCTTGATATTGCTCTTTTGCCAGATACTTTCACAATTGATATTACCGGAACAGTTACAGATGGCGATACCGGTTTGCCAATTGTCAATGCTATAGTAGATATCCAGGATTTTAATATTCCTGCTGTGATAACAAATGAAAATGGTGAATTCATAATTACTGATGTTTATGAGTACACATACAATTTTCTTGTTTATGCTACCGGTTATGCATCTTTTGCCGGAGAAATTGAAGTGACTGCCCAGAACAATATAGTAAATTTTGAACTTTATCAACTTGATGACGGTACTTTTGAAACAGGTGTATTTGCCAACTTCTGGCAGTTCGGAGGAGATAATGTTTGGTTCATTGACAATTCTACAGCTTATGGTGGTACCTACTCTGCCAGGAGTGGATTTATTGGTCATAATGAATCTTCCGAATTAAAAGTAACCATTTTTGTGCCGGAAGAGGATGAAATATCATTTTACCGCCATGTCTCATCGGAAGCTAATTATGATTACTTACGCTTTTACATAGATAATGAACTTCAAGACGAATGGAGTGGAAACGTTCCCTGGGGATTTGAATCTTTTCCTGTTCCAGCAGGGCAGCATGAATTTAAATGGGCTTATATAAAAGATGGAGCTGTTGCCAGTGGTTCCGATTGTGGCTGGATAGATGATATCGATTTCCCATCAACTGCAGGTAGCTGGCTTGAACCACCCTCAAATCTTCAATGGGTTATTGAATATCCACCCACAAATCCCTGGAGTGTTTTCTTAAACTGGGCTGCACCTTCCAATCCTGAAGTACTTGGATATAACGTTTATCGAGATAATATAATGATAAATATCGAACTGGTTACGGAAGTGGAATATGAAGATCAAACTGCCACAACTGGTTATCAACATGAATATTATATAACTGCTGTTTACCCGGTAGGAGAATCATTACCATCGAATATTGTGACTATTGCTTGGCCTGTAAACAATGATAACGAACAGCTTCCGATAGTTACCAAATTTTTGGGTAATTATCCCAATCCGTTCAATCCGAGTACAACCTTCAGCTATAGCCTGGCTAATGAATCAAAGGTTGAGCTTATAATATTTAATGTTAAAGGTCAGAAGATCAGAACTTTGGTGAATCAGGATCAAAATGCAGGAATGCACCAGGTTATATGGCATGGTATGAATGATAACGGGGAAAAGGTTTCAAGCGGTATTTACTTTTCTCTTTTCGATATAAATGATGATGGGGATTATACAAGCGTGAAGAAAGTCCTGTTATTAAAATAACGGAGCATAGATGCTAAAGAAGATATTTTTTATCGTATTATTGAGTAGTCTGCTCGTTCCACTTTACGCAAAAAGCAATGAGATTTATTTCAAATTTCAGATAAATTCGAGAGAAGAAATAAATAAATTAACTAAAATAATATCGATCGATAATATTAAAGGTAATACTGTATTTGCTTACGCAAATCAAAAAGAATTTATTGAATTTATTCAACTTGGATACTCTTATGTAGAATTGCAGCATCCGGGAAAACTGCGAATTCCGAAAATGTCAGATAATATAGACGCAATGCGGGATTGGGACACCTATCCAACTTACGAGACCTATGTTGATCTTATGTATCAATTTGCTACGGATCATCCCGATATCTGCTCTGTTACCTGTATGGGTTATTCTGTGGAAGGAAGGGAGCTCATTGTAGCAAAAATAACTGATAACCTTGATCTGGCAGAAGATGAACCGGAATTTTTCTATACCGGTCAAATGCATGGAAATGAACTTGTTACATTTATTTTGCTTCTTCGTTTGATAGATTATCTTACAGACAATTATGGAACAAATGATAGAATCACTGATATTGTCGATAATATCGAGATATACATAAATCCGCTCTCTAATCCTGATGGAACTTATGCAGGTGGAAATAATACAGTTTGGGATGCAACCAGAAATAATGCCAACAGCGTTGATCTGAATAGAAATTTCCCTGATCCGGAAGATGGCCCACATCCTGATGGAAATGAATATCAACCGGAAACTATTCTCATGATGGATTTTGCAGATGAACATAATTTTGTTCTTTCATCAAATCTACACAGTGGGGTAGAAGTTCTGAATTATCCCTGGGATACCTGGGCACAGCTCTCTGCAGATGACGATTGGTGGCAGGAAGTTTGTCATACTTATGCCGATACGGTTCATCTCCATGCTCCTCCAGATTATATGAACGAATTTAATAATGGAATAACTAATGGATATGCCTGGTACACTATAAATGGTGGAAGACAGGATTATATGAACTATTTCCAGCATTGCAGAGAGATGACTCTTGAACTTTCTGATGAAAAATTTCTTCCTGAAAACCAACTGGATGCACATTGGAACTATAATCGCCAATCATTCCTTCTTTATATGGAAGAGTGTCTGTACGGGGTAAGAGGACTTGTAACAAATTCAAATGGAGAACCACTCAGAGCAAAGGTCACCACGCTGGATCATGATATTGATAACTCAGAAATCTATTCCGATGGTGAGTTCGGTAATTATCATCGTATGCTGTATCCTGGAGTTTATGACCTTGAATTTTATGCTTACGGATATGTTCCACAAATAATAGAGAATATTACTGTTATCGATAATGATATAACTTTTCTTGATATAGTCCTGCAAAACGCTATTGAACGAACTATCAGCGGTGTTGTATCCAGTGGCATTACAGGACAATTTATCGAAGGAACAGAGCTCATCTTTTTGGAAACTCCCCTTGAACCTATATACACAAATTCATCAGGTGAATATATGCTTTCTATATTTGAAGGAACTTACATTGTACGGATATCTGCAGAAGGATATGCAATATTGGAAACAGAAATTATGATAGATGAGAATAATCTGGTTTTCGATTTTGAACTTTATGAGGCGGAAACAGAAAGCTTTGAAACGGGAGACTTCTCCGCTTTTAACTGGCAGTTTAGTGGAGATGCAGATTGGACTATCGATACAAGCACAGCATATGATGGTGTTTATTCGGCAAGATCTGGAGTTATTGATCATATTCAGGAAACATCACTTTTTGTAACAATAGAAACAACATTTCCTGCTACTATTTCGTTTTATTATAAAGTATCATCAGAATCAGGATTCGATTACCTGAAATTTTATCTGGATGACGTTTTTATGGAACGGTGGTCAGGAGAGGTAAATTGGAATTTAGCTTCTTATAATGTAGAACCTGGAAATCATACCTTTAAATGGACATACGAAAAAGATGGAGATGTGATAAGCGGACAGGATTGCGCCTGGATAGATCAGATCATTTTTCCACCTACAGGAGTTGCCAGTGTAAATTATGAATTACCTGAAGTTGCTTCGGAATTACTGGGGAACTATCCAAATCCATTTAATCCGCAAACAACTATCAGATTTAATCTGGCAGAAGAATCAAATGTTGAACTGAATATATACAATCTGAAAGGGCAACTTGTAATAACCCTGGTGAATGAACCGCTGGAAATTGGAGCTTATTCCATTGATTGGAATGGTATTGATAAAAATAAAAAACCTGTTTCTTCCGGTATTTATTTTTACAAATTAAAAATGGGTAGTTCTTCTTTTTCACGAAAGATGCTGCTACTAAAATAGAAAAATGATTTTATAAAAAGTGTAATAAAAAAATAAAAAAGGAGTAAATTATGAAAAGAACAAGAATTGCAATTTTAACAATTCTTTTTGCAATCGCAACAATGGCTTTCGCTTCTCAAACCGTCACCTACGATGACGCCTGGAGCGAAGCCGGGTTCAATCTTAACCGGATGAGTGGTTCCAACGTTGGGATCACATTTTCCATCGACGAGTTTAGCCTGGAAGATGTCAGGATAAACGGGGAAGATATGCAGAGTGTCATTCTTCCCAATACATTCCTGCAGAATGAAGCGGGAGCACCCAATCTTCCCGGTAACGGAAGATATCTTGCGCTTCCGCAGGGAGCTACTGCTTCTTTGCGTATCGTATCAACACGCACCGAAGTATTTCACAATGTAGAGATCGCACCTGCTCCCCGTATTCCCTGGGATACGGACGAAGGTCCGCTGGATTACACCAGGGACATGAACA
>DAOUUD010000070.1 GCA_030668345.1 Candidatus Cloacimonadota bacterium
AGAAGGTGTTGTATTATTAATTCCTACTTTCCCGTCATTATCCACGTAAACAACATCTGTGGGATCGCCATCTGCTGCATCGAGTGAATGTCCATCACCACTTATTGCATCAACCCAATCTGTGCCTGTAACTGTACTGGAAAGCACCTGCCCGCTGGCTCCGGCATCTCCTCCACTATCCCGTGTTATTCCAGTTGCCTGGAATTCACCATTAACAACGATTTTATCATTATCGAATTCACCATAGATGAGAGGTGAGGAAGAATCTGAGTTTTCTATATAAAGTTTATTATTTCCTATTTCATTGTAACCAGCTTTAAACCCAAGAAAAATATTTCCGGATTTATTATGTACTGACGTTCCTACACCTGCCTGGTATCCTATGATCGTATTGTTGGAGCCTTCCTGGTTATAAGCATTTGTCTGATACCCTATTCCTACATTATATTCACCATTAGCATTAAAACAAAGTGCATTCATACCAAAAGCAGTATTATATGATCCTGTATTGTAAAAAAGTGTGTAAGCTCCATTTGCAGTGTTGTAGCTTCCTGTACTGTTATTACAAATCGCCTGATATCCACTTGCAGTGTTGTATTGTCCACCAATGTTTGTGTAGAGAGCCATATTTCCAACACCAACATTATAATTTTCTATACCATCATCATTTGCACCTGAATCGGAACCGAGGAAAACACTATAACCTACTGCTTTCCCATCTGTAAGATCATTTATTTCATCTGCTGCATCAACCCAGTCTGTGCCTGTACCTGTGGTGGAAAGCACCTGTCCACTGGTTCCTGCATCTCCTCCACTGTCTTGTGTTATTCCTGTTGCCTGGAAATCTGCATTCACAACAAGGTTACCCGTCATTGTATCACCGGTAATATCTACCCAGTTATCTGTAGAAGCAGGCATAAAGTAAGAAGAATCATTTCCTTCCAGGTTGTCGGAATCGTTGGCATGAATGGCATAAGGCACGCTTACGATTTGCAGGCGGGGAGTCATTTCGCCATCACCGTTCACGTTTATGCTCAGCCACCTGTCCGAACCGTCAAAAAGGTTATCACCAAATGTAGTTTCAGAACCCAGCAGTACATGTACAAGCCCATCTACGGGAGTAACGCTGAGATGATTCTCTGTCCAGAGTGCAGTACCTCCGGTATCAATACTGTAAATTGCAAATACGATCGATACTGGATCGGTTATCGGGTTACTGCTGCCGTCTGTGATCTTTCCCTGGTAGTCTATCAGGTTGGGAACTGAGCGGTTGTCCGTGCCGTTATCCTGGAACCGATTTCTCCTGGTTTTTGCCACCAGCATTCCACACAGGAAAATGATAATGATTATCGAGATCACTTTCCTTGAACTGATAAAATTAAAAAAACTTTTCACTTTTTCCTCCTTTGTTATTCATATTTTTAACTTATACTCTGAAAGTACTTATTTATTTCTGCCAGGTTATCCTGATCATGCAGGATGGTATAGTTCCCATCTTTAATACTGGATATTACATCTTCCAGGTTTCTTTCGGCAGAAAGAAGCACTTTTATTTTATTGTAATTATGATTTATATAATTAAGCAGAGCAACATCTGAGATAGTATTCATTCGCAAAAGAACCATATCTATGGAATTATGATCGAGAATATTTATAGCCTTCAGAGCAGAAGCTGTACTGAAAATATTTGAACATTCTCTTCCCATGAATTCTTCTAATTCGTTTTGAAGAAACTGATTACAATTAATTAAAAGGATATTCATTATTTTCCTGTACTCCCTGCTTCATTTTTGCTCACAGCCATATTATAGCAAGAGCTGTGCCAGTGTTTTATTATCATGCAATATAGGCAGTTAGCTTTTTATTCGATTTATGCACGGGATGATATTGCCCGAATATGGGCTAAAGTTTGGAAATAAAAAATTACAGATATGTGGATAAGCTGATTATATGAGAAGTTACAGAGATAGAAATGGCAAAGTAACAAAATAGTACATTTTGCCCGGAATCGGGCGGGTGTTGATTGGTTGTGATTTATTTCGCACCTACGGCGCTTGATTTGGCAGTTCTCTATTTATCACAGGGCTTACGCCCTGCGTTATTAATATTACGCTCCGATGGAGCTTGATTATTCAACCCCTTTGGGGTAGTGTAGAGCAAAAAAAGATTTCTACCGTTTAGTTCCTTCTCTTAGCTAAAAAGAAGTTCTAATTTATACAAAACTTCGACTTGGAAATCTTTTTACCGATTGGTTCGGATTACAAATCCAAACCAGCGAAGATCTATGACCCTTCGCAAGGTTTTACAATCTATATTTCTCTATTCTTCTATCCAAAGCCTGGCGTGTAATATTCAGCAGTTCAGCTGCTTTGGTTTTGTTGAACCTGGTTTTTTGTAAGGCTTTTTCAATTATATTTTTTTCGATGTTATGCAGGTTATAACTTTCTTTAATTTCCGGGGGATATTCTTCATCTGTAAAACCAAAATGGTCGGCAGCAAGTTTGTTTCCATCACAGAGTATAACAGCTTTTTCTATCATATTCTTTAATTCGCGGATATTGCCGGGAAAATCGTAACCCATCAGTTTTTCTAAAGCGTTCTTATTAATTCCTTTTATATTCTTCTTCAAATTAACGGAAAAAAATTCTATAAAATGATCGACCAGCAAGGGAATATCTTCGATGCGTTCCCTGAGCGGCGGAATGTGAATTTCAAAAGAGCTGAGCCTGTGATACAGATCGGAGCGAAGTATATTATTCGTAATTAGTTTTTTCGCATCCTTATTAGTAGCAGCAATAATTCTCACATCTACAGGAATTTCTATATGCGAACCTACTTTTCTTATCATTTTTTCTTCCAATACCCGCAGGAATTTTGATTGTTGAGCAGCAGGCATATCTCCAATTTCATCCAGGAAGAGGGTTCCTTTTGAAGCTATTTCGAACCATCCTTTTTTATCTTCATTTGCTCCTGTGAAAGCCCCTTTTTTATGACCAAAAAAACTACTTTCAAATAAATTCTCCGGTACAGCAGAACAATTCACTGCATAAAAATAATGATCTTTTCTATCGCTGAGGGAATGAATTCCCCTGGCAATAAGTTCTTTTCCTGTACCGCTTTCCCCGGTTATCAATACAGATGTATTCCCTGCTTTTGCAACTTTTGCCATCAAATTTAAAACATTCTTTTTCTCTTTACTTTTACCGATGATATTATTGCCGAATTTTTCCTTGAGTTCTTTAGAAACCAGCGAATAATTCATTTCAATTTCATTCAATTTTTTCTGTAGATAGATAAACTTTTTTGTTCTTTCTATGGCATTTTGCACTTCGATAAGCCGGAACGGTTTTGTAAAAAAATCAATGGCACCTAATCTCATTGCTTTTATCACGCTGTCCATATCGCCATGACCTGTTATTATTATTACTTCGATTTCAGGATGGAGCTTCTTGATTTCTTTAAGAACATCAAGTCCATTCATTTCGGGTAACCTTAAATCCAGGATAACAATATCTATTTTATTTTTTTTTAGGATATCAAATGCCCGGGAAGGCAGTTCAGCACTAAATATTTTCATTTTACTGTTAGAAAAGAATTCCTCTATATTTTCCCTGTAAGCCTTTTCATCATCCACTATCAATAAATTCAATTCGTTCATTGTTTACTCTCCTTTTCAAAGGATCCGGGAAGAATGACTTTCATAACTGTATATTCATCCTGGCTGCTCTCTGCAATGATATCACCTTTCATTTCTGTGAGGATGCCGTATATTATGGAAAGACCCAGGCCTGTACCTTTATCTGCATCCTTGGTTGTAAAGAAAGGATCAAAGATTTTCTCAAGATTTTCTTTGGAAATGCCTATTCCGTTATCTTTAATTTCGATAAATACTTTCTTTCTTTTACTGTAGGTTTTCAGGTTTATTTTTTTATCATAATCAAGTTTACCTGAAGCTTTTTCTTCCACAGCATCTTTGGCATTATTAAGAAGATTCAGCACAACCTGTTCAAGTTTGAATTTATTCCCCAAAGTGAAACCCGTTGTTTCATCAAGTTCAAGACTCAGGTCGATATTATGATTTCTATACTGCGTTTGCACCATGGAAACCGCATCTCTGATGGTCTGATTTACATCGATCTTTTCGAAAATAACTGATTGTTGATCACGGGAAAATATGCGGATGTGTTCGATTATCCTGCGAATCCTTTCGATGTGTTCGAATAGGGAATTGCACTTTTTATTTAAGTATTTGTTATCAAGCTGGTTAGAGTTCATTTTCTGTAGAATATTGTCCAGACTCATGGAAATCCCGCCAAGAGGCTGGTTGATCTCGTGTGCAATTCCGGCAGCAAGTTTTCCCAGTGATTCTAACTTTGATTTCTGGATAAGGAGCTGCTGCTGCTTTTTATGTTTGTCCAGTTCTTCCTTAACTCTTTTCTCAAGTGTTCTATTCAATTCTTTTATTTCTTTTTCAATTCTTTTTCGTTCCTCGATCTCTTTCTTTCTTAGCCGGGATTGATGGGAAATAAGCATTATCAGAATTACAGTTATTAGAATGGCAAGAATTGAAGAATATATAATAATATTCTGTTGGGATATTTTCAGTTCTCCAAGTTTTTTTTCACTATTTAAAAGTTCTATTTCCTGTTCTTTTTCCCCTGTTTCATATTTCACCTGCATCTCTGCAATTCGTTTGCTGCTCTCTTCATTGTACATTTTATCTTTGAGTTTTGAATGAAGCCTGTGATAACTTAGAGCTTCTTGATAATTTTTCCTATTTAAATAAAGCTCATACAAATTTATATAAATTTCTTTCAGCAAATCATCGGATTCAATTTCTTTTGCCAATTTTAATGCATGTTTCAAGTAATATTCCGATTTTTGTAAATCTCCCTTTAGTTGGTAAACATGCCCGATATTGGCTTCCGAACTGGCAATACTGAATTTATCTTTTGTTCCCTTTTTTAAAGCAAGTGCTTCTAATTGATATTTCAGGGATTTATCAAAATTTTCCAGGTTGCGATAAACATTCCCGATATTGTTCATGGAAATAGATATTCCTTTTTTATCGTTCAATCGCTTCCTGATTTCCAATGTCTGCATGTGATATTCCAGAGCTGCTTCATATTCGTTTTCCAGGTTATAAAAAACACCAATGTTATTCAAGGTCTGAGTATAGCCATTCATATCCTCGATCTCTTTGTAAATATCTGCTGCTTGGATCAGGATGTCTATGGCTTTATCACTTTGTTTTAGTTTGTGATATGTGTTCCCGATATTATTTAAAAGGTTGGCGATCTGCTTTTTATCTCCGATCTCTTCTTTTATTTTAAGGGATTGAAGATAATGATTTAAAGCACTTTCATAATCTCCAATTCTTATGTAAATATTTCCAGTATTATTCAGAGCAACAGACGCTGTGATAAGATTATTATCTTTTTTAAAGAATTCCGTTGATCTCTTATAAAATTTCAACGCCAATGCATAGTTGTTCAGATACCAGTGAGTCATGCCGAGACAATTTGAAAAATAAGCAATATCGTTAATATTTTTATTTTTCTCACTTATCTGCAGTGCCCTCTGAAAATATGGAATTGCTTTATTGTTTTCTTCCAAGTAAACATAAATGTAACCCAGCTTACTCAAAGTTTTAGTCAGATGTTCTTCATCCTTATACTTTTCATCGATAGATAATGCTTGAAGATAGTACACTAATGCTGTTTCATATTCCTTTGATATCTTGTATGCATTACCGATATTGTTTAATGCAATTGCTTCCTGCCGGTGATCTTTCCGTTCTCTTGCTTCCTTGAACGCACGCTGTCCGTATTCGATACTTTTATCCTGTGAGATGTCCCTGTATTCCAGGGAAAGTTCGTTCAGAATTTCAGGTTTTCTTTTGGAAGATGCTTTTTCGAGAATAGTCTCCAGGCTGTCTATCCGGGAACTTGAAAAAAGATTAAAATAAAAAAGAAAAAACAGTAAGCTTATCAATACCTTTTTCAAATGGACTCCATTAACTTTCATTCCATTTTGAAATAACAACATTATTGATCGATTATATACAATTTGATGTCAAGGGTTTTATCAAACTTCCGAAGGTTTTCTGATCTGAAAAAAAAAGACCGGATCGAGAGATGAACCGTCCAACATGATTTATAATTTTTTTAATTCTTACTTTAGCGAGATCAGTTTTTTCGTGCTGGTATATCTACCACCTGCTTTCCCCGATAAATCGGGATGCAAGCACATCTTATAAAAGTAGATACCACTTGGGACTGATTTGTTGTTATTATCTTTCCCGTTCCAAATGATAGAATAATATCCTGCAGGTTGTTTTCTTTTTTCTACTATTCTGTCGAAATAATTCAACTAATGGTGTGATGTAGTTGTACATGATTCAATTCCTTATATTAAAATACATACCCCAGAGATAAGTCCGTCACGGCGGGTTCGTAAGAACCATTTGAATTATCCAATCCTGAAAAATTGAATTGAAATTTATACTTATTTTTATAGTTTATGTGAAGACCAACTGAATAGATAAGACCTTCGTTATCATCTGAAGATTCAGAATAATAACTCACCCGCCAGGTAATAATATCAAAGAAATCTATCCCCGCTCCTATGTCATACGTCTGCCAATAATAAAAATCGGCAAAATCAAGATCAATCTGACAAGAAAGAAAACTTTGAGAATAATTATACATCAAGGGATTTAAATAAAAGTCATTAATAAAATTCTCAATTTGATCAAGATTAATAGAATATTTAACAGAATATCCCAAGCGAAAACTTTGCGGTAGTACATCCGATTGTGAAGAATCAAAATAATAAATATCGTTCTTAAAGATATTCTGAAAGTAACAGCCAATAGATGTCTCTAACATCGATTTAACAAAATCTTTATGATATTTTCCAATAACACCTGAATTGAAACAATGCGATTTTCCTTCTATCACACTGTAATCACTTTGAATACTTTGCATGCTTATTCCTACTCCAAAATCAATATTGTTTAATAATCCAGTATGACCCTTGAAATATTTTGTTAAATTTATGCCAATGCCAAACGGCTGGTATGTATCGTAAATCTTTCGGGTTCCCAGATAATTCCCATATATATCAGACCCCCCTACAAATTTAGTAGTACCGATCTTACCATATCCGTTTACAGAAGGCAATAGTATACCAAAACCGTTTTTACCATAAGCAACTGATGATGAATGAATATACACATCATCTCTGTTTTTATCATCAGGATAATTCTGCCGAATTGAATATCCAAGCATTGCACCATCTAAAAAGCCAAGTTTGGCAGGATTATTGATGGTACTTTGTGGTGAAAGATGCCATACATTGGCTGTACCACCATACAGTCCAAACGCCATATCGCTTCCGGAAATATTCTCCATCAAAACACCGCAGGGATATTCTCCCGCGCCAAATAATGCTGTTCCTAGTATAAAAAATATTAGTACTAATAGTTTTTTTTGCATTTCCTTTCCCTATTTTATTATTATCATTTCTCTTATAATTTCATATTCGTCGCCTTTGAGTGTATAATAATATAATCCACTAGCTACAGTTTGACCATCTTCGTTCCTGCAATCCCAGACTATGCTATGATGGTTTGCACCTAATTCTTCATTCACAAGAGTTATCACTAACATATCGAATTGATCATAAATAATTAGCTTTATATATTGTGCTTCCATTAAAGAAAAATTGAATGTTATTATCGGTCTTATCGGTTCTGTGGGACTTTGTGAACAGGAATATAAGTATAATGATACAATTAATAATAAAAATACTTTTTTCTTCATCTTTATCTCCCAAAGAATATAAAATCTTGTGTTACGATCATTCTTTTTTTACCATCAATTCAACCAGGAAAAATTGAATTCTGTAACGCTTGGAACTTACATTGAAAACCATTCAATATTTTGCAAGGAATTTATTAAGCCAGTAAAAATATATATGAAAAAAAAAGCCACCCCGCAGGATGGCTTTTTTATAGTGTTAATTTATTTTAAGAGTATCATTTTTTGAATTCGGGAATAGCTCTGTGACTTAAGTCTATAGAAATAAACACCTGAGCTTATATCAGCAGCATTCCATTCATGATCGTGAACTCCGGCTGAGAAAATTTTCTGTTCTACTATCTGTCCCTTAATGTTGAATATCGTCAGGGTTGCTGTTTCATTTTCTTGTACATCGAACCTGATAGTAGTAGTGGGATTGAAAGGATTCGGGTAATTTCCCAGTAGAGTTGTTGCCAGAGGTGTTACATATGTTTCCTCTGCGTTTACATCACCATTAACTGTTATTACCACTTCATCCGGTTCAGAAGTAAGGTCTCCATCATCAACTATGAG
>DAOUUD010000222.1 GCA_030668345.1 Candidatus Cloacimonadota bacterium
AGGAAAGATTCGATAAGAACAGGCTTATTCAGATTGCAGAATCTGCCACAGAAAATGAAATGATAGCCGATGAAGCTGAGCGGGAAGTAGATTTGAAAAATAAACTCAACTTTATAAAGAAACATCTGGGAGAGGAATTTGAAGGGATTATAGTAGCGATCAGACCAGCATTGATGATAATTGAGCTCGATCGCTATCCGGTTACCGGGATCGTGGAAATATCTTCTCTGAAAAATGATTACTATAATTTTATGGAAGAACATATGCGGTTGGTCGGTAGAAAAAGTGGAAAGATTTATAAATTGACAGATAAAGTTAAAGTATTTCTCAGTAAAGTTGATGATGATATATATTTTCAAATAATAGAATAGATTTTAAGGAAGATTTATGTTTATTTATCGAATTCTGTCGCAAATTGCATTCTGGTTCTATTATCCGTTCTTTCTACTGAGATTCAAAGGTAAGGAAAGAAAAGAAAGGCTTGGTTTTATTAAGCATGAATTTGAAAGCTCGATCTGGATTCATGCCGCATCTGTGGGTGAAGTTAATGCTGTTAAAACATTGGTTAACGAACTTCTAAATAAATATCCCCACAAAGATTTTGTTCTTTCCACCATGACCACCACCGGACAGGAAACAGCCAGCAAACTAAGCCCCAAATTAACTACTTTCTTTTTTCCGATCGATTTAAGAATCACTATGAAGCGAGTATTCAAGCGCATTAATCCGGAATTGATCATCCTGGTGGAAACTGAATTATGGCCCAATATGTTAGCCTTAGCCAGAAAAAAGAAAATCCCTGTTATATTGATAAATGGCAGAATGTCTGATAAATCCTTTCCCGGATACAGAAGATTTAAGTTCTTCTGGAAACCGCTTTGGAAAGCTGTAGTTGCAGTAAATGCTCAGTCCAAAAAGGATACAAATAGATTTCTTGGTTTTTCCTTTAAAAATGTGGTGAATACATACAACCTGAAATTCTGTATCGATCTGCCGGAATACGATAGAAAAAAACTACGCAGCGAATTAGGCTATTCTGAGGACGATTTCATCCTGGTTTGGGGGAGTAGTCGTCCCGGAGAAGAAAAGCTGCTGAGAGAGTATTTTTCACACCTTGAGAAAGGAATCTCTAACTTCAAAGCTATCATTGTTCCTCGTCATTTGCAAAGAATAAATGAATTAAGACAACTTTTTAAGAATTTTGATTACAGATTATATTCAAATTTGAAAGAGCCCAGTAATTTGTTAATTGTCGATGAAATGGGAATTCTTAACACGTTCTATGCTCTGGCAGATGTGGCAATTGTGGGTGGCAGTTTTTTCAAATTCGGTGGACACAACCCGTTGGAACCTGCTTTTTATGGCACTCCCATAATTATCGGGAAATATCACACTTCCTGCCGGGATTCCGTAGACAGACTGAAAGAACATAACGGAATAATCATGTCCGAACGGAAAAAATTAATTGAAGACATTCTTAATATCGTGCAAGATAAAATATTTGCCAAACAACTCGGAGAGAATGCCAGAAAGACTTTACAGCTCAATTCCGATAGTTTGAAAATGAACCTGGAAATATTGGAGAAATATATAAAGAAGTGTTTATGATCACTACGATTGAAAGTAGTATTAGTCATAATCGTAAGTGTTGATCCCCACGATTAAAAAAGTAGTATGATCGAAAAACAACCCATGAATTCATTCGTGGGAGTGAAGACGAAAAAGAAAAAAAACCATGAATTTAAAAAAGTTGATGTCATTCTGTCCATTCTCCGTAGCAAAGCTACTGCGAAGGATGAAAGGAATTCTTCTTGTTCAAACCTACGAAGAATCTCATCAACAAAGAAATGCTTTGTAGGAAATTTAAAAAGAGTTATTCAGCATGAAAACAATGAAAAATATTTTAATAATCATTTTATTTTTTGCAATATCAGGTTCTTTACTAAGTGATGTTTCACCTAATTTCTGGTTCCCAAAGATAGGAAAATTCGCAGGTCAGACCGAAGCCTCGATAGGTTTCCATTTCTGGAGCGATCATCTTTATATTCGTAATCTCCAAATTCGCACCTATTCCTATATTTACCCGGGAATCCGCATTAACAGTGTGATACGTTCAAATAAAGAAGTAAATCTCATCGAAATGTATCGGGATTCCGAAACGATCTATGAAAAGATCGAACCCAACTTTGATGAGCTTTATCTTGAGCTTTTTGGCTTTCATTACAGCGGGTACGGCAAAATAAGCGGAAGTTTAAGGATCGGTAAGATAAGATATTTACGTTTCCCCTATTATGATAATATTGCAAAGCTCGATCAGGTGCCGGGATTGACCGATATACGCAGCGGTGAAATGAGTGGGTATTACGGTGAGCTATTATGCCTGGAATATCTTTCCGAATTTGGATTCGGCTGTCATTCTTCCCTGATTCACTGGGATTTATATGAACGTACAGGATTTGACTTCATAGAAAGTTATTTATTCTTTAAAAAAGAATTTGGAATAATGGAATTTGAAGCAAGAACAGGTTATCTTCAAACCAGAGAAGAACCTGTAGGAAAATCTGATTTTGGGTATAGCATTTATCTTGGAGGTTTATGGAAAGGATACAGAGCAGGCATTTATTTCGAGAACATCGGTGATGAAATATTTACAGGTTTCAGTATTTCATTTGCTCCTTCCAGGATTACCGAACTTATGGGAAAAGTGAAACTGGATTATACACGCGCAGATGAAGGAATTGTAATGCAGTTACCTTTTTTCAAAAAGGAATTTGCTGGTTTGATAGAAGAAATTCCGGAAAATTCCGAACTTGTCGGAACGATCACAGCAGAGAGGGTTATCACATTCTGGAGAGCTGGAATGATGCGGAATTTTTATGAACATATAATTTCCAGAAGTGGTGATACAGATTCAAATGACCTGATCGTAAG
>DAOUUD010000134.1 GCA_030668345.1 Candidatus Cloacimonadota bacterium
AGGATTACCCCGAATGAAAGGGGTAGCTTTTTAGGCAATCTGTGATATAACTTCTTGTCGACAGGCAGAGTGCGCAGAGGCACGCAGAGTATGGGGGAAAACGCTCTGTGCACTCAATGGCTTAAAAATTACACAGATTATATATTTTAACTGTTGGCGGCGGCAACAACTTGATATGCACAGACGATGCAACCTGAAATCCATATCTGAAAATAACCGGGAAATGGTAAAGTGTGTGGTGGGGTTTGTGCGGGGTAGAATCTGAACTGTCATCTGGTTCACGTTATGTTAGAAAAGTCAAATAATAACACCAATCGATGGTTTATTTATTGCATCTTTTAACTTATCTGATCTTAAGCCATCGGTGAATGAATAATATTCCAAGAACTTTTGCGTTGATAAAATAACATCAAACTTCTTATCTATCTCAACAAATCCATCAGTTTCGAGATATCCTAAAAGGTCTTGATCATACGTTTTATTTTTTATATTGGTTATCGAAATAATGAACTGGTTGAATAGGCTGGTAATTTTTCTTCTGATATATACATCTTCGAATTTGTCTGTAGATATTAGAATTTCTTTCCAAATATCAAAAACATTTTCAGTGATTATTTTTCCATCTGATATGATTTTATGATTCTTTTCTAACCTTCGTATTTCTGAATCGTTAATCAAAGATTCGATTTTAGTTCTGTCATATTCAGACAAAATTTTTATTGGGATTTCCTCGCATACAAAAATATCCACTTTATCTAGTTTGTCATCAATTACATCCAGTCTATTGTTTATCGTTTGGTAATGTAAATCATTTATTTCACGATTGATTATTTCAAAAGAATCTTTTGCGACTTTTTTCAATTCTCTAGACAAAACTTGATAATATTTATCGAATTGCTTGCAGTTCAATATTTCTGTGACATCATCCTGGTTAATTAACCTCCTGGTTAAAATTTTATATCGTTCCTGGCCGGCATATATCTTCTTAGAATCTGCTAACTTACCATCTTTGTACTTTATAACGAATAGTTTTGAAACACCTGCTTTCTTTGCATCACACTCCCTATTTATTCGTCCGGATATCTGTTCTATGCTGTCCAATATGGAATAATCCCGAATCCCAAAATCGCAATCGATATCAACACCAGCTTCTATTGATTGTGTCGTAACTATTATTGTACGTACTTCTTTTGATTTATCTTTGATCTCTTCAATCAGCTTCTTCCTCCGTAAGCTCGATGTGGTACTATTCAACAAATAAAATGAAAAATTTTCGAACTTTTCATCACATTTCAGTTCTTCGTACACTTTTCTTGAAGTGGCGACTAAATTTAAGGTAACGAGAATTTTTACGTTTCCTGTCCGATAATTTTTATTAATCTCTTCAATTAACAACCCTTTGATGCCATCTATATCATTGATATCTTTTCTAAAAACAATTTCATTTCTCTTGAATACCGGGTGATTGTAATATTTTTTGGGATTGTCGATAATCTGTGGAACTACAACATCATCGAGAAAATCATTGAAATTCGGAAGTGTAGCACTCATGATGATGTAATAAATATTTAAATTTCTACTGGTTTCCTTGATAAAATTATAAAATACTCTAAGATTTTTATCGCTCAATGTTTGTATCTCATCGATAATAATTATACTGTTGCACTGGTTGACGATTTTATAGCGGTTGTTCCCACCATTTTTAACGAAAGCATTAAAAAAGTTTACATTTGTAATCACGTTTACGCAATTGTTTAGGAAATTATCGTCCCGGATTATCATCATCTTTTTCAGAGTTGATACCGAATCTTCATCTATCTCACCCTGAAACTTATCCACATATGCACGTGAATATATGTCCGAAATAAGACTTATTTTATCAGGGAACAAAGATTTGTTGAATAATGCATCATCTATCGCTTTGTAGTTCTGTTCTATTATATTGATGAAAGGAAACACGTAAAATAACCTTTTAATCTTTTCATCATGTTCAAGAATATTAAGTACCATTTTCATGGAGATGTTTGTCTTTCCACCACCAGTTGGAACAGCCAGCATGAAGAGTTTGTTATTTTCATTCAGAAGTTTCTTCATACTATTGTTACACTCAATCAAAATCTCTTTTCGTAGTTCGTTTATGGTATTGCAACGAGAACTGCCCTTTAATTCTATTTGATCGATATTTGAGTTATATGATATTCTCGAATATGATTTTATCATTTTATCTCGAATATTTCTATCCATAATATTCAAGGGATACATGGTATTAAATGAATATGTATAATGCATTGTTGAATAAGAATCACTGAGGACGAGCAGTGAATAAAGGAGTTTGACTAAAAGAAATGTTTTTTGCCATTCCAAACCGCTCTTGAAAAACTCTCTTTTATCGTCTTCTGAGAGTATTATCTCATCAATATCCGTAATTTGAAGAATTTGTGGGATTATTTCTCTTTCTTCGGAGCTTTCATAATAATCCTTTATGGTAAAATCATTTAATTTTCCATGGTGGCTCCGAATAATGTTGGTAACCAAATATACGATTCCGCGGAAATCTGGAAACTTTCTCAGGAGGAATGAAGTTAACACTCTTTCTGAAAAAAAACTGTGATTACTAGTGCCAGACACCTTCATTCCTTTTACTTTTACCTTTTGGAAATTAGGATTTATTTTCCCGATGTCGTGATAATAAATCGCAAATGATATGATTTGTTTGATTTCAGTTTGTTGTTTTTCCCCGAACAGATTGGATATTAATTCATCCAGTATCGATTCAAGTCCTAATCCGTCGATTATATGCAGGAAATAATTACTACATAGTTCCGAGTGATCTTCCAGCGATTCCAGATTGTCCCCTCGTCTATGAGCAGAATAGAATCGGTTACGTGGAATTAAACTTCGGTCCAGATCTTTGAATATTTCTCTGAAAGTATCAGAAGGCATAGTAAACATTATCACCTGAGATGATACAATTATCTGGATTTTTCAATGGTACAACACACTCTTTCTGTGGTATCGCCATTAAGCGATAAACGTACTTGAAGTTCTCATCGAAACCTACTGGAAGCATTTCCAGTTTCATGTTATCGGTGCCTTCTTTTTCCAGTTCATCAAAGGGTAGTATGCTGCGACACATCGCTTCTCTCGTGGAATTTATCTCATAATTTTCCAGGGAGATGTATTGGACGTTTGCAAAAAACTCATTCTTTCCCAGATATATGTGGAATACGCTGCGGTTATGCTGGATATTTTCAATGATGGTCTTATGCAGGTCATTATTTTCGTCCAGCAATAAGCCAATTTCATAGTCCGGATATAAGAGCACCTGTTCATTGATTATTACGTTTGGAGAACCGGTGTCCACCCTGTTATTCAGAAAACTGTTCAAGCTGTTATATTTCACTATGAACTTTTTATCAGAATTATTATTTGGTTTAATAAAAACTTTTAAATTTCCGATTATACGATAGAATTCAGGCAGAGTTGACCTGTTTTTATATCCTTCAAGACCAGCGATTGACCCAATAAGCCCCAGCAATTGAGGTTTTGGAATGATGGAATAGGTATTCCTGAATCGATTGCTGATAGGCTGATTGAAATGGGCAAAATTCCCATACAATCTAAAAATCAGGAGTTTATTTGACTGGTTACCAATCTCATTATCGTCAGGCGACGAAAAGTGCTCCAGTTTTGTATCCATATAGTCACCAGAAGGTTAATTTCACTCTGAATTAATCTATTTGGAAAGAATGTTTTTGACTTTATTGGTGTATTGCTCAAGTGAATCGTTATTTATATTTCCTTCCACTAATTTTGTGACCTTTGAATAATCCACGATTACCTCACCATCTGACTCATATACATCTACCAATGAGTTCAGGTTGTTGAATATCTGATCGTCTTTGTTCTCAAACCAAAGCATGCTTACCGTCTCGCAACCAAACATGGTGGTAGAAGTTACTTCTCCTACTGAGTATTTCAATGCTTTCTTCAGTTTCTCTATGTCATTATCTGCTATTTCAATTCCCTGTTTCTCTGCAGATTTCATATTAAGGCAGATATCATACACGTAATAAACATCGTCTGCCCTGGATTCTTCACCTATTGTGGTCTGCTGTGCATCTTTACTCTTCTCATTTGGATTCCTGTAAGGAGATAATATTTCAGAAGAGAATATATTGGATCCCTCAAACCTGTTGATTCCATAATTTATCTGGCAGGGACCGGTTATAGATATGTTGCTATCAACTGCAAATACTACTCCAAACAATCGAATATCTATGAATTGTTTGAGATCGTCGATTATGGCCCTCTCATCTTTAGGGATGCTTTCTTTCCCACATTTTTTACAGTAGTTTTCCTTTAGTGTCAGGTATCTTTGCACCACTGCCTTATCTTTAACTTCATGGAACTCCTTAGTTCTCTGAACGAACACAGTTTCCTCTTTTGAGAGATATTCCCTTATACAATACTTCAATGCTTTATCGGTAGCAAATATCCTGCCAGTGGGTAATCTTCTGGGAAGACCATCAAAACCTGCATTAAAACTTGCATTCTTTGCATTTACAACCACTACACCGTTATAGTTCATCTAATTCTCCTCCTGTTGTTGAGATTCGAGTTCTTTTTTTTCCTTTTTAGAATAAAATAAATAGTTATTGTCAAAATAACCCGTGTACAGAGGGATCTTATTGTCCTCGTATGATTTTTCAAACTCAAACGCCAATACGTTTGTGATTAGATTATGAAATCTCTGATTGTTATCAAGATATTCGTTATGAGAATATTTTTCAAGGACTGTAACCAACTTCATTTTTAATATATCCATGTTATGAACATTCATGGTATATTTAGTAAAGAGGTTCAGTTTGTTCTGTCCTTTATATTCCTGCAACAGATAGTAAAATATCTGTCCCATGCAGTAACTCGCTTCAAAATCATTCTCTACTTCGAAAGGTTCAGCAACTTTTAATTTTTCTTTTAGTGCCATATATTCTTTAATGGTATCGCCTCCATTAGGCTCTATGTTCAGATACTTAAAGTAAATTGTTAAGAAGAAACGGATTTTATTAGGTCCGATCTTCATATCATCCCGAAGACCGGGACTCGTAACCAACTCAGAGAGCATCTCTCTGAATAGTTTCGAATAAATTCGGTCTTCGAAGAAAGAATTATCCTGAAAATATA
>DAOUUD010000136.1 GCA_030668345.1 Candidatus Cloacimonadota bacterium
ACTGACGGTTTTTGTTGGTTATTTATGGATGTAAATAAAAAAGCCTTCTTGTTTAATACGAGAAGGCTTTTTTATTAATGCGTCCCCTAGGGGAGTCGAACCCCTGTTGCAGGAATGAAAATCCTGAGTCCTAAGACCACTAGACGAACGGGACACATTTATTTATTTTTTGGTGAGGGTGGACGGATTTGAACCGTCGACTCTCTGCTTAAAAGGCAGATACTCTACCACTGAGTTACACCCCCATTTTAAAAAAAATCACACTTCTATCATTAACGGAGCGTCAAATTAAAAGTGCGGATTTGAGTGTCAATAATTTTCTACCTGCTCTGCAGGTGAAAAAATAAATTGCTAAAAATCTAAATAAAGTAAATATGGTTTAGTGTTGAAAAGGCTATTTATCTAACGGAGGATTCATGAAAAGATCTGTTATACAGCAGAAATTTGAAGAAAAAATAAAGATGCGTTTAAGCGGTAAACCACTCGATGTGATCGAATATATTTTTTCTGATCCACAAATTCAAGCCTTACACGAATATGCCAACATAGTTTCTCTGAAAAGATTGGGATTCAATGATCACGGGCCGGTACACATGCGTAAAGCAGCATTGAATGCGCTTCTCATGTTCGATCTCCTGGTGGAAGCCGACATAAAGCTGAACCTGGAAAAAGAAGGAGTTGGAACAGCGGAAGACAGCAAGATCGCTGTATTGGTGGCTGCCCTTTTGCATGATATTGGAATGACAGTATCTCGCGATAAGCATGAGTTCATGAGCGTGAACCTGGCTATTCCCATTATAGACAGAATGCTGGAACAGTTTTATCATAGTGATATAAATAAAAGAGTCATCCTGAAGTCATTGATCATAGAATGTATTTTTGGACATATGGCCACGCAGACGATACATACCCTGGAAGCAGGACTGGTGTTGGTTGGCGATGGCTGTGATATGGAGCAGGGAAGATCGCGCATTTCCACCATGTTGTTCGATAAACCGCGGGTGGGTGATATCCATAAATATTCATCCACCGGGATCGAAAAAGTACATATCTCAAAAGGCGATAAAAGACCTATCAAGATACATGTAGATATGACCGAATCCGTCGGATTCTTCCAGATAGAAGAAGTGCTTTTTCCCAAAATCGCTTTCAGTCCGGTAAAAAGATATATCGAGATGGAAGCCGGAATTATTGGTAAAGAAATAAAAAAATATTTATAAAAGGAGTTTGCATGAAATTAGTAAAAATGCTTTTTGTTACTGGTTTGTTGGTTGTATTTGGTTGTACCTCTTCACAGAATGCAGGTGGTTTTGGAGAACAACTCTGGAATGGAGATCATTTTGTGCAGAAAACAGTTGATGCCAGCAGGTTGGATGAAAATATCATCAGGGCGAAAGTAGAAGGAAAATGGCAGGAATATACACTTACAGATTTCCCGGAGATATTTACAATCTGGAATTTTAATAGAAGGATTGAGACAATTGAAGGAATTGCTGCCGGCAATATGCCCGGTCTGGATGGACCTCATAACGGGATCGTGGCGACCTATGGTTACAGGCGGGAAGATTCTAGATTTAAAGTTAATAATGCTATCAAAGGTTGTGGATTCCTGCCCAGAAAAGATAAGATCAGAGAGATCATCCAGCTTCTGAGAGATACAAATGAAGAGCATTTCATGAAAAAACTGGATATCCTGATCGGTCTGTATGAAGGAGCAGATTCCATCTTCGATATGAATAAACAGGTTTCGCTGGAATTGTATGCAGTTCCGGAGCGGGGAACACAAACCTTCCTGAACCAGATGACCGACCCTACTTCTGTGATAGTATTCATGGATATTCCCACTTTTAAACTTAAAACCATAGCTTATCTGCTGCATCCGCAAAATCCCGATCTTACGGATTACGAAAAGGATGTGGTGGAATATATCAACTTGGTCCACAGCTATTTCCACGGTGAATTCTCGAAGGATTTTATTGCTGTGGTATACAATGTAATAGAGGTTTATAATAGTTCGCCCGGAAATAAGAACGGCAGGGGTACACTGATCGTTCCATAAAAATATACCCGGAGGTTGAGATGGCATTATCTTTTTTGAATGAGTTGAATTCTTCTCTTCCTGAATACAGTATGGGATTGAACAGGATAAAACTGATTAATAAAGCAGTAATGGCAAATGCTGCCTTGAAGAAAGAATCATTTGCACATCTTAAAGGTCTTCTTCAGAAGATGGTAACAAAAAATGCTTCCGACATGGATTTTGGCGGTCCTCGTTCGAATGAGCAGATCTGGTTTCGTACCTATGGTGATAAAACCCCCGATAAGGAACTGGCTACGTGTACAGATGACGAGACTACAGCGATAATGATGAGTGTTCTTTCCGGTGAACAGAAAAATCTTCTCATCAAACAAAAGAACCTGGATTTTGCTCTTTCCGTAAAAACAGAAGAAACAAAGGAACCGATCCGTTTCCGGGGAAATATCTTTTTTGAAAGAAACTCACTGGCTGTGAATTTCCGTCTGATAAAACAGAAACTGTTCAATATAGAAGATCTGGAAATTCCTTCTGCTATAGTGAAACGACTCGATTTGAAATATGAAAAATCCGGCTTGTTCCTGATAACTGGCATTACTGGTTCCGGAAAAAGTACTACTCTGGACACTATCATCAATATGAACAATTTAAACAATAAGGCTCATATCATTATTATCGGTAATCCTATTGAATATATTCACAAATCCATCAAAAGTATAGTTACGCATCGAGACGTGGGCAGTGATGTTCTCAGTTTTCAGCATGGAACCATCGAAGCTCTGCGGCAGGACCCGGACATTATCATGGTGGGTGAGATGCGCGATGCTGCTACAATATCCACAGTTCTGGAAGTTACAGACAGCGGTCATAAAGTATATACAACACTGCACACCAGTTCTGCCGTGGACAGTATTCACAGAATTATAGCCGAATTTCCACCGGATGAGCAGGAACGGGTACGTTACCGTCTGGCGGATGTTCTGAAAGTAGTGATGTCGCAGAAACTGGTTCCCAATAAAAAAGGTAATCTTACATTAGTAAAAGAGATATTGTCTGTAGATAATTCGATACAGGCGGCTATTCGCAATGGCAATATTACCGAAATCTTCCAGATGCTCACAGAAGGAAAAACCAAAGGGATGTTCACTTTGCAGCAGGATCTTTACAGGTTGGTAAAAAGTGGAGTTATCACTGCCGAAACGGCTATGAATTACTGCAATAATAAAAAAGTGATGACCAATCTTTTAAATTATTCAGTATAACGGAGCAAGAAAATGAAAAATATGTCGTTTCAGAAATTAAAGAGAAGAATACCCTGGTATATTATTTCCGTGTTGCTTACTATTCTTGGTTCTATTTCTATAGTTCTTTTGTTTATAAGCTATTTTGCAATTCAAAATGATACTTTTTTCTGGTGTCTTCTCATAAGCTGGATCACAATACTCATTATATCTACATTTGAAATCAGTATTCAGGAAGTTCATAGAAAAAAAGCAGAAGATGAACTGGAAAAACAACTTCACGATAAGCAAAGGCTGTTAAAAGAAGTTTATCATCGTATGAAAAATCATATGCAAATGATATACAGCATGCTGAACATGCAGAAAGAATACACCGATGACGAACTTACCAGGATAGCGCTCGATGCCAGTAAAGACCGTGTGAAATCTGTAACGCTGGCTCATAAGAAAATGTCAGATGAAGAAGAATTTATTCATATAGATTTTTCGGGTTATGTGAAGACCCTCATAAATCAACTTCTAAGCAGCCAACAGGTTGATGAAGATAAAATCTCGGTAAAAATGAATATCAAATTTGCCCTGATGAACATAAATTATGCTATTCCCTGCGGATTGATAATCAACGAACTGGTCTCTAATTCACTGAAATTTGCTTTCCCCGGAGACCAAAAAGGCGAGATAAATATCTCGCTGCAAACTGATGAGGAAAACAATTACATACTAAGTGTAAGCGACAATGGCATCGGCTTTCCCGGGAATATCGATTTTCGTAATCCGGGAACTTTCGGGTTGCAATTAGTCAATATCCTGGTAGATCAGCTTAACAGCATAGTAGAATTAGACAGGGAAGGTGGCACATCTGTAAAGATCACTTTCAAAAAAAGAGATTAAGATGAGAGCTCCTCTTTAAGGAAAGAAGAAATTATGGGTTATCAACAATTTCTTATGCTTATTCTGGCAGTTTTAATAATAGGTGTGGCTGTTTCGGTGGGGCTGGATATGTTCAACCAGAACTCGCGTAATATAAACCGGCAATCGATAATCTCTGAAATGAACATCTATGCCGGTGTTGCTAATGCCTTCTACAAAACTCCTGCTTCCCTGGGAGGAGGAGGACGAGAATGGGATGTCGATAGACTCGGTTACTGGCTGGGCTTTAATTATGACCCCACCACAAGTACAACTTCCTCGAATAATGGGATTTATACTTTTTCTTCCAGCGGAGATACTTTAACTATTATCGGAGTGGGAACCGAAACAGGTAATAACGGCAGCACAAATGTGCAGGCAACCATGACCATTCAAGGTGAAAATTGCCAGATAGTTACAATTATAAATAATTAAAATCTCGAGTCGATTTGCAAGTATCGACTCGAAACAAAAATCTGGTTATCAAACCCAACCAATAATATTTTGGTTACCAAGCTGGGGCTTGGGAACGAGTGTAAATCATTATGTTCTCGATTTGTCCCGAAAGCTTTCAGCATAAGTTGGGAACATAATTGTCACTTTAACAGCAGCATCCTCTTTGTTTTATCGTAACTGTCTGTTCGCATTCTATAGAAATAAATTCCAGAGGAAACCGGTTTTTCATTTGAGTCTTTACCGTTCCAGATCACTGAGTGCTGACCTGCAGAAAGACGACCACTAACGATCTGTTTCACCTTCTGTCCTTTGATATTATAAATTATGATCTCTGCGTTCTTTGCGTCCTCTGCGGTTAGACTAAATGAGATAGTAGTTTCCGGGTTGAAGGGATTAGGATAATTACCGGAAAGTTCTGTGCGTACAGGAATCAATTCGTTACCTGCATCAACTTGCACGTAAGGAATTATTACTGTTTCGGTCGGGTCACTTTC
>DAOUUD010000093.1 GCA_030668345.1 Candidatus Cloacimonadota bacterium
AGCTTTTTGCAATGCTTCCTTCCAATATGGGTGGTGATCCGGAAAAGGCGGAAAAATATGTTAATGAGTTAGAAGAAGCAGATGTCGTATTCGGAGCTAAAGCACGCGAAATTATAATGCCCGAAGATGCAGACTATATTGAGTTCTGGAAAAAAATAGAAGAGAAGAATATGAACAATGCAGATGTACATGAAGCACTGGGAAAAGCATACTTGTATAACGATAGTGTTGAAGAAGCGATCAGGTCTTTTGAAAAAGCAATTAGTCTGAACAACAGGAAAAATATTCTGCATGTGGATTTAGGAAGGTTTTACTTGATGCAGGCAATGCAAAACCCAGCGAAACTTGATTCATTAACTTCCCTGATTAAGAATGAATTTGAAATTTATCTGGCATCTCAACCCGAACCAATAAATCCTTTGAAAGCCTTTGTAATAAGTAAGTTGGCCATGATTAAATTCCATACAGACGATGAGGAAGGCGGAAATAAGCTCGAAGAAGAAGCAAAGATTTTGGATCCATATTTTTCAAAGGCTTTTGGAACTCCTTGTCAAATTCTGTTCGATCCACCTGATGAAATTTCACATGTTCATACATATTTCTTCCGACCGTTTTGAAATGAACTTCCTATAACCGAGTAGTTTGGGGATCGACTATATAAAGATAGAAAAGATTTGCTTAAAAAAAAAGAGAAAATCATATGTCGAAGATTAATTCCTTTCATTATTGTTGTTATTTTTGTTTTAAGTAGTCAACTCTACTCTCAAGAAAATGAATCAGAAAATGTACCAGGTACAGCATTTTATTTAGAAATGGGCGGTAAATGGTTTTACTCAGCAAATATAGATTTTCCAATAAATAGATCAAATAGGTTTAGTTTAGGTGTTTCTCCTGTCTATGGTGATATTGTACCTACTGTCATATATCATCATCTTGGAGGGGAAAAATCAAGATTTGAAATCGGATGTGGTATAGGCTATATCATAATCCTTACGGAAGATGTTGAACACGAAGAATTTAAGGGATTAACGCTTCATGGTGTTATTGGATATCGTTATCAAAAAAAGAATGGGTTCTTATTTCGTGCAGGATTTACACCAATATTCTTTTTTGATAAATTTTTGCCTTGGGTTGGCATAAGTTTTGGTTATAGTTTGTAATTCTATTGTAATGTTATGTTTAAGAAGTTGGCTTATTAAATTAAGGAGATAATTGAAATGAAAGATCTTTTAAAATTACAAGGCAATAAAAGTAATCTAAAAGTCACGGTTACTTTTTTAGCTATAAGCATTATCTCACTGGTTATAGCATTCATTATTGGTATTGGTGATAATCCACCAGGGTTATTGTTATGTTTTATAGGAATCATTGCTCTAATACTTGTATTTGTACACCGTTGGCGTAAGGCTAAAAATTTCTTAATTCTTTTCGTCGCTTCACTTATTGGTTTTCCCGTATTTGCTATTTTGCACAATGTTATGTATGGCCTTGCAAAAATGGCTGTTGATATTATTATATTAAACCGACTGCTCAACGTTTTAGACGTGTTGTTTTTTCTTACAGCTATTCTGGTTTGTCCACCAGGAATTTTAGTTGGTGCAATTGGTAGTATAGTGTTTTATTTTAAGAATAAAAGGACAAAGTGAAACTCTTGTTAATGAAGTGATTCCGGCTGGAGAGCATTCTATCATCTGGAATGGAAGAGATGACAATGGCAATCGAGTCAGTTCAGGGATCTATTTCTACAAAATGAAAGCAGATAATCATGAAGAAACTAAGAAGATGATCCTCCTTCGCTGAAACTACGGAGGATAAATCCTTCTGAAGTAAGCATATAGAATACTTTATTGCCGGTGTATAAAGATTACGCCGGCTTTTTTTCTTTACACATTTCCCAGAAACCTGCGAGTAGTAAAATTAAATGCTTACTCAAGGTTATTTATTTTCGGTTTGACACAAATAAATTAAAAGGAGATTTTGCAATTGTAATCTAAAATTTATATATAATTTTGCGATTACGATCTAACAATTTAATGTTTTTTGAAAAATTAAGGAGCCTTTTATGAATCGATGTCCCTGGGGAACAGCCGATAATCTGTACATCCTCTACCACGATGAAGAGTGGGGAGTTCCAGTTTACGATGATAAGAAGCAGTTTGAATTTCTGGTATTGGAATCTGCTCAGGCTGGCTTGAGCTGGCACACGATATTAAAGAAACGTGAAAATTACCGGGCAGCTTATGATGGATTCGATGTGAAAAAAGTAGCAAAATATGATGAGAAAAAAATAGAAGAACTGATGCAGAATGCCAGGATCATTCGCAACCGCCGCAAGATAGAAGCTTCTATAAACAATGCCAAAATTTTCCTTGAGATCCAGAACGAATTCGGCAGCTTCTGTAACTACCTCTGGGGATTTGTGGATGGTAAACCGGTAGTAAATCAGTGGACTGATGTATTCCAGATACCAGCTAAAACAGAACTCTCCGATAAGATCAGTACCGACATGAAAAAGCGTGGTTCCAGGTTCCTGGGGTCTATTACAATCTATTCTCATCTGCAGGCTACTGGACTTGTGAATGATCATTTAACCTACTGCTTCCGATATGAAGAGTGTAAGGAATTGATTAAATAATTTTTATCCTAGCTTTAGAAGATAACGTTTAGCAAGTATTTTATACAAAAGTTATCACCACTTCGTGGATGTGACGACGTTTTAATAGTTCACAAATTAACAATGATTTAGTTTAATAATTAAACTTGGTAGTATATTAGATTCTTATCATTGAAATTTAAACTTCCGTCTTAATTCGTTCATCTGATAAAAAGGAATTTTTCTTTCGCGTTGTAACCGCCCAACGACAATTGCTGGTGAAATATTCATTTCATGTGCAAAATTTTTTATATCTGTTTCTGAAAATGTACTATTAGAAGTAATAAAAACTACCCACTTCTTCATTGGAACAAGAAATTCTCTGGCAAATGCATCTGCTTCATTTTCTTTATTACCTTCTTTATTCTTCTCTTCAATAAAGATATCACGCTTTCCATGAAGAAGTATATGCCCCGCTTCATGAAAAAAGCTAAACCAGAAATAATCCTCATATTTTCGATACAAAGACAATTGAATAAGCGCTTTCTTAGGTGTGAGCCAGCGAGTAGCTCCATAAACAGGTACACCTTTTAGCGGTGGTATAAAAACCACCGCTATACCGGCACTAGCACATAAGCCAATCAAGTCTTTTTCAAAATCCTCTGGAGATTCTTTCGTAAACGGCAAAATTTTTTTTAGCGCTTTTATAAATTTTTCTTTATCAAACGGATTACAATATATGTTCTGAGCTTCTATTTCTCCTCTACGAAGCCAAACAGAATTAGCTTCAGGTTTTCTCTCGAATGCTGGTGATTGCTTATATGCTGTCTGTTCTTTCAACCAAATATTATTCCACTCTGTAGGTGAATTTAAACCGAAAAAGATCAATACTTCCGATAATTGAGCTATATCATCTTTAATACTTGGGATCCATCCAAGTTTAATCATTTCTCTTACTGGCATTGATTTTAACCAATCAATATATGTAGATAATTTTTTTCTTTCTTTAACAGATGCAAGATATTCACTATATCTTTTTTGTCGATTGTTCCAAAAAGATACAGGAATTCCAAATACTCTTTCAAGTTGTATTGCAGTGTCAGGAGTTATCGCTGTTTTTCCTTTTAAAATTTCATTTATAGTTTTTTTAGGTCTTCCCATTCTTTCAGCAAGTTCAATTTGAGATATACCTTTTTCTTCAAGAAGATCCAATATTGTTCCCCCTGGGCAACTTACTGATTCCGGAAAATATTCATTTCTTATATTATTTGCCATGATAATCTCCTATTTCAATTATTTCAATTGCTAATATTTTGTTCATATCTAGCCAACCATCTTTAGAAATTGGTAATGGATCTCCAATTGGTTTAATAACTAACCTCGTAGGATGCTCTAAATCAAGTCCCCATTGGTCTTTTCTATTCTCTCTTAAAGCATGCAATCTGCCTGGAAGTTTTGATAATACTGCCATATTATCAGCATCTAATATATCATCCAAACGTTGTTTTAACTTTCCCGATGCTTTCTCACATTGTTTTCTAACCTTTGAATTTCCAAATACAATTTTCATAGAATTCCATTAACCTTTTCCGTTAACAAAATTATTTATTATCTTTTAACTGTCAATTTTTTTTTTTTAAAGTTTGGAATTTAATCTAACCACTTTTTTATAAGCTTACAAATCTATACTAATAGTATTTAAATTTCTAAGCCTGGTTTTCAGTCAGGCTTTTCTATTTACCCTGACTCTGTGACAAGTTTTGCTGAAAAATGCCCTGACTTTGTTACAAGAAAATGTTTAATTGATTGCTTTATGGTCTTTCAACTTGACACATCTGGTTAATTCCTCATTTCTCATTTCAAATTTCACCTTATATTAAAAGGAGGTTTTTAGTGGATTATCTCTCACAAGCAATGGATTCGGCAAAAAGCCTGGGTGCCGATTATGCCGATATCCGTATTCAGAAAACTCGCACAGAATCGATCTATCTGCGTAACCTGAGTTTGAAGAACACCTCGCTCAACGAAATTTACGGTTATGGTATCCGCGTGTTCAAAGATGGCGCCTGGGGCTTTGCGCATAATAATGTATTTACCAGAGACGCAGTGAATGAGACCGTAAACAAAGCATTCTTCATTGCCAATCAATCTGCCCGTATCCGGTATGGAAATGGTTTAAGACTAGCTCATGAACGTGGCTATATCGATACTTACCGCACTCCTTTCTGTGTTGATCCCTTTGATGTGCCGCTTTCCGAAAAAGTGGAATTGATGATGGAAGTGAATAAAACCATGCTCAATTATGCCGAGATCAAACTGGCAATGTTCTTGCTGGAATGCCGTAAAGATGAGAAACTCTTTGCTTCTACTCTTGGTTCACATTTGGATATTATAACACTTTATATCGATCCTACATTTACAGCTACAGCCGTGGCAGATGGCGACAGCCAGTCCCGAACTTTCAGTCATGGTGGACAGGCTAAAGGCTGGGAATGGGTTCGCAGTTTGAACCTTCCTGATAAAGCCGTTCAAGTAGCCGAAGAAGCTATCATCAAGGTCCATGCAGATTCTCTGGGTGCGGAAAAGCGCCGCGACCTTATTCTTGATCCTAACCATCTGGCACTCACCATGCACGAATCTATCGGACATCCCACCGAACTGGATCGTGTGCTGGGTTGGGAAGCAGATTATGCCGGCATCTCTTTTGCAACACCCGAAAAACTTGGGAACTTTCAATATGGTGCCAGGAGTGTGAATTTTGTGGCTGATAATCTTCTGGAAGGTGGATTAGCCAACGCCGGTTACGATGATGACGGCGTTCCCAACCAGAAGTGGTATATTGTGAAAAACGGAATTCTAAATGAATATGGCAGCACCCGTGCCACTGCTCCTGTTATCGGGTTGGAAATGAGCAGAGGCTGCAACCGTGCTACCCATTATTATGATTTCCCCATTAACCGCATCCCAAATCTCTACCTGCAGCCGGGCCAGGAAAAACTTACTCCCCAGGAATTGATAGCCGATACAAAAGCTGGGATTTACATTGAAGGACGGGGGTCTTTCTCCATCGATCAGCACCGTGTTAACTTCCAATTCGGTGGTGATATGTTCTGGGAAATAAAGAATGGGAAGAAAGTTCGACCTCTGAAAAAAATATTATATAAATCCAACAATCCCGAATTCTGGAACAGCGTGGATGCCATCTGTGATGAGCGGTTCTTCCAAACTTTCGGTGTAACGAATTGCGGTAAGGGTCAACCCAATCAGCGCGGTCGCATGACGCATGGCGGAGCTACGACCCGCTTTCGTAAAATCCGTGTGGGAGGTTCACAATGATAATCAAAGAACAAATGCAAAAAGCAGCAGCATATATCCGTAAGAACTGCCAGGCAGATGATTATACATTCAGTATGAATTCTACCGATAAACTCTTAACTCGTTTTGCTCAGAACGGTATTACACAACATATTTCCGGTGAGAACTCGTACCTCGGTCTGGAAGTGACTTTTGCTAACAAAACCGGCGCTGCTTCTGTGAACAGGCTGGATGAAGATTCTTTGAAATTCCTGATAAAAACTGCAGAAAGTATGGCCAGGTTGAATCAGCCTGATCCGGAATTTGTACCTTCCGAACCGCCTCATAAACTACCGAACGTTAATAATTATTGTGATAACACTGCTCATCTTTCAGTGGAAAAGATAGTAGATGATATTGATAAATGTGTAAATAATGCCAAATCGAAAAAAGCTAAAGTTTCAGGCATTTCCGAGAAACATCTTCATAATTATTTTCTGTCCACCAAAAACGGTTTTAAAGGTTTTGATCAATCTACCAGCTTTTCTCACTCCATGACCATGAAAAAAGGCGATGTGGAAACAAAGGTTTCCCGCTCGGTTAAAGATCATGCTAAATTCAGTATGGATGAACTGGTTGATCAGCTTAATACGCAATTCGATTCTCTGCAGAAACCACTGCAACTGGAAAAAGGACGATTGCCTGTTATCCTGCGACCGGCTGCTGTTTTAAACTGGTTGATCTATCTTATCTGGACGTTTGATAGACGTAATACTGATGAGGGGCTTACTCCTTTTACCGGACAGATCGGAAAAAAATTCTTTGGAGAAAAATTCACTTTCCGTTCCCGGCTGGATGATCCAGATCTGGCCGTCAATAAGTTCTCCAGCGACGGTATACCCGGTAGAAATATGGATTGGATAGTGAAAGGTGTGTTGAAAA
>DAOUUD010000155.1 GCA_030668345.1 Candidatus Cloacimonadota bacterium
CTATTGCTATAAACACAAATAACATCATCATTTCTCCTCCTGTTTAATTATTCTTTTTCCAAACATATCTTTGAGTAAAATATAAACTTTATCATTTTTACCGATCGTTCCCATTCTTAAAACTTCTTCCAATTCACCTGCATCGAACCAGATACCATCACCGCTCTTACATTTATCTATTCGTATTTTTTCTTCTTTACCAACCAGGATCTTCTCCATTTTATGTGAACAGATCGGGCATTTTAACTTGTGTTCAGAAGTAATTATATCCACTATAAAAGAGTTCAGGAATTTCTGTGTTTCCTCACTATTGCCCAGAAGCAATTCCAGCTCTCCGGAGTCCAGCCAGATCCCTTTGCAGTTGAGACAGTAATCTATTTCTACACCTTTCAACTCCAGGATGATCATAGCTTCATTACGGCATACAGGACAATTCATCTACTCTCCCAATTTTATACGGTCTTCAAACAATTTAATGTTAATGTAGGTGTCAAATAATTCTTTTATTGTTCAGTGATTCTAAATAATAAATTAAAGATTCCTAACAGACATCACTGCTATGCCTATTAGTTTTGAGTCCCGGATTCGTTCTTTATCGAGCAGGATGGGTGGGAAATTTTTATTATAAGGTTGAAGAAGAATCTCTTTACCATTGGAAAAGCTTTTCACTTTTTTCAGTGTTATCTCTCCATCAACCCTTACAATGCATATCCGGTCATCTACCGTACTCCAGTCATCATGCTGTTTTACGATGATAACATCACCATTAGAAATGTAAGGTTCCATGCTTTCACCACTGGCGTAGAAGGCAAAATAATTATTAAAATCTCCATAAAGAGATTTCGTATCGATAAGGATATGATCCAGAGGATCAGCCGATTCGATTTCCTGTGGAGAACCGCAACTTACTCCATCGATTATTGGTAGATAATAAAAATCACTTTTTCCAATGTGTTCTATATTCCTGCTGGGAAACATCGAGCCTTCACCGGTAAGTAACCAGTTGATATTTATATTAAATTTGTTTACCAGTTTGTTTAAAAAACTATAATCAGGGGTTGTTTTGTCCTTTATATACCTGTTTATCACTACATTGGAAGTGCCTATCTCTTTTGAAAGTCCCGTTTGCGTAAGAGATAGTTTTTTTAAGACTTCTTTCAACCTTTCTCCAAAAGTCATAGTAACCTCCTTCAAATATGGTTAACTACATGGTTAAAAAAATATCGTTAATATTAACTGTCAAGTTAAATAATTTGAGTGGATGTTTTTCTTGTATCTTGTTAAAAGAAAGGAAATCTATCCGATTATGATCTTTCGATCTTTACTATCAAATACTTCACCAATAATACTGCTCCATTCAATACCTGCAAGTTTCAGCTTATCAAGAAGCTTATCGGCTTTTTCTCCGGGAACAGAGATCATTAAACCACCAGAGGTTTGAGCATCATATAAAAGCATCAGTTGGTCTTGAGTGCAGTCTTTTCTATCGAGAAAGATATTTGGTTCATAATACTTCTTATTGCGGTAAGATCCACCCGGAAAGAGACCGCTTTCAGCCAATTCGAAAGCTTCTTCTATAATTGGAATACTGTTATAATCAAGACGAACCGATACTGAATTATTCGTCATTTCAAATAAATGTCCCAGAAGCCCGAAACCCGTAACATCTGTCATGGCATTCACACCTATTTCCACAGCGATCTCCGAAGCTGTTTTATTCAGATAGCTCATATGAAATGCAGCTTTATCGATAGCGCTTTGTGGAGCCATATCCGCTTTAATGCTGGTAGTAATAACTCCCATCCCGATCGGTTTGGTCAGGATTATTTTATCGCCGGGTTTGATTGTATTGTTTCGAACGATCTTATTTGGATGAACGATACCGGTTACAGAAAGCCCATATTTCATTTCCAGGTCTTCGATGGTATGACCACCAAGCACAACGCCTCCTGCTTCAATAACTTTATCCAGTCCACCCCGCAGAATTTCATTAAGCATTTCTTTGGTAATATGGCAGGAATCGTAAGCCACTACATTCAAGGCAGTACACACCTTTGCTCCCATGGCAAATACATCGCTCAGGCTGTTTGCAGCAGCTATCTGACCAAATTTGTATGGATCGTTTACAACGGGTGTTATAAAATCTACTGTCTGAATAATAGCAATATCCTCTGAAATTTGATATGCTCCCGCATCATCACTTGTATCGAAAGCAACAAGTGTATTGGGTGTGTGAGGATATTTCAATCCTTTCATTATTGTTTCAAGGTCCGCCGGACTGACTTTGCCAGCTCAGCCAGCGGCTTTAACAAAATGAGTTAGTTTTATTTCTTCTTTCATTTTATTCACCTTTATAGTTTTCAATATTATCGAATTCGATATTATTTGCATTTAGTATATTGCTTGCTTTTTCCCCATCATCAGCATCGATCTGAACACAATAACCACAATCTGAACTGAGATGGCGGGGAACACTTATCATCTTACATGAGATTTCGTTTTCTTTTAGTTCATTCTCTGCCCAGATGGCGTGATTTGTCGAATTAAATAAAATTACTGCTTTCATCTTTAATTACCTTCAGAGATAGATTTCAAAGCATGTACTGCAATGTCAATTTCTTCTTTTGTATTAAAAATGCCGAAACCAAATCGCAGGGTTCCCTCGGGAAAAGTTCCGATGGTTTGATGAGCAAGTGGTGAGCAGTGCAAACCCTGCCTGCACATTATTTCAAATTTATCGGAGAGTATTTGTGCTGCTTCTGAAACCGAAATATTCTTTAACCTGAAAGCAATAACTCCTGCTGAGGGAAGATTGGAAGATGAATAACAGATAAAATTTTGCACAAACATTTCAGCTTGTTGAATGAAATGTTTCTGGAGTTCATTCTTATGACTGTAAATTCCTTTTATCCCACCAGGCTTTTTCTGAATATATTGTGAACCTGCAAAAAGTCCGCTCAAACCAGCTATGTTCAATGTACCGCTTTCAAAACGATCCGGCAGGAAATCAGGTTGATCAATTTTATCGGAAAGGCTGCCCGTGCCACCACATTTAAGCGGTTTGATCTTTTTATGATCAAAGTCATCGGCAATCACCATCCCGCCTGTACCGGTTGGCCCATACAATCCTTTATGTCCCGCAAAAGCCAGGATATCGATATTATCCCGATTAATATCTATCGGAACCACTCCAGCAGATTGAGCACAATCTACGATGAAGATAACTCCATTTGCTTTGCATATTTTCCCGATCTCCCGAATTGGTTGAATGCAGCCAAGCACATTTGATGCATGATTTACAACAACCGCTTTGGTTCTAACTGTGATAGCTTCTTTGATTTTCTTCGGGTCGATAATTCCGGTTTTATCTGCCTGAACAATCGCAAGAGAAATAAAAGCTTGCTTTTCCAATTCATGCAAAGGACGTATCGCGCTGTTATGTTCCATACTGGTTGTGATGACATGATCACCTTCTTGCAGAATTCCTTTGATACCCAAATTTAAAGCTTCAGTTGCATTGGATGTAAAAATTACTTGCATCGGATTTTTTAACCCGAAAAGAGCTGCAATAGACTTCCTGGCTTTAAATACGATGTGTCCTGCTTCAATAGATAATTTATGTCCGGAACGTCCGGGATTTGCGCCGATCTGCGTCATATAGTTCAATACGGCATCTGTAACACATTCCGGTTTAGGAAAAGATGTTGCGGCATTATCAAAGTAGATGATACTATTTTTTGTTTTATCTAGTAACATGATAAACCGTATGATCCGAATTTTCTTTTATATCGAATTCTAATTTGTTTTTACTTAGAAGTCTCTTAACATTCTCGCGTGATGCCTCACTATCCAACAGTATTTCAAATTCATCATTTCCGGTTTTTATCTCACTTAAAACCAGTACAACAGGTTGTGGACATGAAAGTCCACGAGTATCTATTTGATTCATCTTTTGCTCCTTTTTTAGCCACTAAGAACACGAAGTAACACTAAATATTTTATTAGTGAATCTATGTGATCTTTTTGGCAATTTTTTCTCATAAATTTTTCTTTTTCGGATCATGGTAAAACCGATAACAAGACAGAAGACAATTCCGATGATCGTGCCGTATGCTCCGAATGTTCCAATACCTTTGGGAGATGAAGCCATTGCAAAATTGTGGGAAAATGCTGCACCGGTGAACATTCCAAAAACGAAAATACCTGCGTCGGTATCTCCCTCGCCGCTCAGGATAAGTTGACGACCCGGGCAGCCTCCAGCCAGGGCAAATGCTAAACCGGACAGAACCATTCCCAGGAAATTCCATAAGTGCATATCATGCGAAACAGGTTGGCCTGCAAAACCGATTTTGAATTGCCCGAAAATAATGTTCATAATAAAAGCTGAAATTGCAAATGCTGCTACCCCGCTGAAAAGATGGAAATCCTTTACAATGATGATATCGCGAATAGAACCCATTGTACAAAAACGACTCCTTTGAGCTAGTC
>DAOUUD010000095.1 GCA_030668345.1 Candidatus Cloacimonadota bacterium
ATGGAAGAAGCTGTGAAGCAATTGAAGGATCGCCTTTCTTTAATTAAAAAAGGTGGTCCTGATCATATGCACGAAAAGCATAACAAACGCGGCAAACTTTTTGTAAGGGATCGATTGCGATTACTTTTAGACCCGGATACACCATTCCTGGAATTAAGTCCTCTTGCTGCCTGGGATATGTATGAAAATCAACATCCTTCTGCTGCCATAATCACCGGAATTGGAGTGGTGAAAAACCATGAAGTTATGGTCATTGCCCACGATGCAACAGTTAAGGGAGGAACCTATATTCCCGAAACTATTAAAAAACATCTTCGGGCACAGGAAATCGCTTTAGAAAATAGACTTCCCTGCATTTATCTTGTTGATTCGGGTGGAATTTTCTTACCTCTCCAAGTTGGAACATTTCCTGATAAAGAACATTTTGGCAGGATTTTCTATAATCAAGCCCGGATGTCTGCAGAAAATATCCCTCAAATTTCTGTTGTAGTCGGATTCTGCACTGCTGGTGGAGCATACCAACCAGCTATGAGTGATGAAGTTATTATTGCAAAGGGTTCCACAATTTATATTGGAGGACCACCTTTAGTTAAAGCAGCAACAGGAGAAGTTGTAACTGAAGAGGAACTCGGTGGTGCAGATGTTCATTGCCGAATTTCCGGAGTTGCAGACCATTATGCAGAAAGCGATGAACAAGCAATTGAGATCACACGAAATATTTTAGAAAATATAACTTCACCCCAGAAACATTCTTTAGAACGATTTCAACCTGAAGAACCTGCTTATGACCCGAAAGAACTGTATGGAATAATACCAAAAGATCTAAAAAAATCCTTTGATATGAGAGAAGTAATTGCCCGAATTGTTGATGGCAGCGAATTTCATGAGTTTAAGGAATTATACGGTCAGACATTGATTTGCGGATTTGCAAGAATTATGGGGTATCCGATCGGAATCCTGGCAAATAATGGTGTTTTGTTTTCAGAATCCTCTCAAAAAGGTGCTCATTTTGTTTCTTTATGTTCTGTCAGAAAAATTCCTCTCTTATTCCTGCAAAATATTACAGGTTTCATTGTTGGAAAAAGGTATGAACATCAAGGAATTGCTAAAGATGGAGCAAAATTAGTTCATGCTGTGGCAAACGCTCAAGTTCCGAAATTTACAATTATCATCGGTGGTTCATATGGAGCAGGAAACTACGGTATGTGTGGTCGTGCTTACGATCCTAGACTTCTCTGGATGTGGCCAACTTCAAAGATCTGTGTAATGGGCGGAGAGCAGGCTGCTGGTGTTCTAACAGATGTTAAAGTCAGAGCGCTAACCAGGCAAGGTAAAAAACTTACCAAAGCAGAGATCGAAGAGATCAGGAAACCGATCCTCGAGAAATATGAGAATGAGTCGAGTATATATTATTCCACTGCAAGATTGTGGGATGATGGAATAATAGATCCTCTTGATACAAGAAATATTCTTGGATTGGCGATTTCAATGTCGCTCAATGCATCCATTCCCGATCATAAATTTGGGGTGTTTCGTATGTAATTCATTGATGTAAACAGATGTCTATGATGCAAACAGAGAAGGAATAAAAAAGGTAGAATCATTGATGAATACTGATAAATGCTGATGAAAACAGATGAGGGATTCAAATGATAAAATATTTATTCAGTGAACTAACAGAAAATATTATCGGTTTATGTATGGAAGTGCATAATACTCTTGGACCGGGATTTCCAGAAAAGGTATATAATAATGCTTTGAAAATACTTTTTCCTAAGAATAATTTTGATATTGAATCAGAAAAAGAATTCAATGTAATCTATCTTAATGAAATAGTTGGTAAATTCAGAGTTGATTTTATTATAAACAAAAAGATTATATTAGAAATAAAAGCAGTAACTGGAGATTTACCAGGTGTATTTAAAGCTCAAATTATATCATATCTCAAAGCATCAGGTCTTGAAGTTGGAGTTTTAGTCAATTTCGGAAATGAAAAACTAAATTTTAAACGCTTTGCCAGATATAAGAATTTTGAGAAATAGCACTATGAAATTAAATTCATTGTTATCAGTCTTCATCAATGAAAAATCAGTTTAAATCAATGAAAAAAAGGTGAAAAATGGAAAAAAAATTTGAAACAATCTCTTTTGAACAAAAAGATAAAGTTGCTTATGTTACTCTTAATCGTCCTGAAATCCATAATGCCTTTAATGATATAATGATCTCCGAACTAACTAAAGTTTTTGATTATTTGAAAGATCAGGGAGATGTTCGGGTTATAATTCTAACGGGAAAAGGAAAATCATTCTGTGCCGGTGCAGATCTAAAATGGATGAAGAAAATGAAAGATTTTTCTTATGAAGAGAATTTAGAAGATTCACTCGCTCTTTCTAAAATGTTCTATAAAATGTATTCAATAAAAAAACCGACGATCTGTCTAGTAAATGGAGCAGCAATCGGAGGAGGAACCGGATTAGTTGCAGTTTGTGATATTGCGATAGCAGCAACTCACGCAAAATTCAGTTTCAGTGAAGTTAAGTTAGGATTGGTTCCTGCTTGCATTTCCCCGTATGTTGTAAAAAAATGTGGTGAAGGTCGTTGCAGGGAATTCTTCCTGACAGGAGAAAGATTAACAGCAGAAAAAGCCTGTAATGCTGGACTTATTAACTTTGTCATTCCATTAGAAGAAATAGAAGAATTTGCGGAAAGTATTACAAAACAGCTAATTACAAGCGGACCGGAAGCTATTGGAATGTGCAAAGATTTGTTAAGCAAAGTTCCAGAAATGTCTCTAAAGGAAGCAGGTAAATATACGGCGGAAGTTATATCAAAAATGCGAATTTCCAACGAAGGTCAGGAAGGCATGAATGCCTTCTTTGATAAACGAAAACCAAAATGGGCGAAATAGTAATTTACCGCAGAGGTCGGAGAGGTCGCAGAGATGAATGAAGGTGAAAGATTAAATCAAATTACGGAAAACATTATTGGAATTGCCATTGAAGTCCATCGAGCATTGGGTCCGGGACTTCTTGAATCTGCTTATGAAACTTGTATGTTTTATGATTTGAGACAAACAGATATGAAAGTTAAACACCAAAAACATCTTCCGATTCTCTACAAAGGAATTAAACTTGATTGTTCTTATCGTTTGGATTTCTTTGTTGAAGATTCTGTTATTGTTGAACTTAAATCTGTCGAAAAATTGCTTCCAATCCATAAATCACAATTATTATCTTATTTAAAAATTTCTGGTTGTAAAGTCGGTTTATTGATAAATTTCAATGTTAATATGCTAAAGAAGGGCGGAATTAAAAGAGTTGTGAATAATTTTCCTGATTCTCCGCGCTCTCCCCGTCCTCTGCGGTAAATAAAGAAGATAATTATGTTTAAGAAAATATTAATAGCAAATAGAGGAGAAATTGCCATCCGAGTTGCGAAAGCGTGTAAGGAACTTGGAATTTCCACTGTTGGAGTTTACTCGACGATAGATAAAAAATCACTTCATCTTCGTTTTATGGATGAAACTGTCTGGATCGGTGATTCTCCGGCAATTTCCAGTTATTTAAATATCGAAGCTATTCTGGAAGCTGCGAAGAAAACCAAAGCAGAAGCCATCCATCCTGGATATGGCTTCTTAGCTGAAAATGAAAAATTTGCCAAAGCCTGCGAAGATGCTGGGATCAGTTTTATAGGTCCTAGTTCAAAAGCATTATCTTTAGTCGGAGACAAAGTTGCTTCACGCAATACCGTAAAAAAAGTAGGCGTTCCCATCATTCCCGGTATGCACATGACCAGCACTGATATTTCTTTATTCAAAAAAACAGCAGAAGAAACTGGATATCCAGTTATGATCAAAGCTTCCATGGGTGGTGGTGGAAAGGGAATGCGAGTTGTTGATAATGAAAAAGATTTGGAAAAAAGTATCGCTATCAGTCAAAGAGAAGCATTAAGTTCATTTGGTGATGATTCTATTTATTTAGAAAAATACATCGAGGAACCGCGTCATATAGAGTTTCAGGTTTTAAGGGATAATTATGGAAATTGCGTTCATCTTTTTGAGCGGGAATGCTCCATCCAAAGACGGCATCAGAAGATCATTGAAGAAACTCCATCTCCAGCTTTGAATGATGAATTAAGAATTGAAATGGGAGAAGCAGCAAAAAAAGTCATCGAGGCTTCTGATTATACAACTGCCGGAACTGTTGAATTCCTCCTGGATAAAAATAAAAAGTTCTATTTCCTGGAAGTTAATGCGCGAATTCAGGTAGAACATCCGATAACTGAAATGGTTACTGGGATTGACCTCGTTAGACAGCAGATATTAATTGCTTCTGGTAAGAAACTCCAACTTTCTCAAGATCAGATAAAGCAGAATGGACACGCCATTGAAACCCGGATTTATGCTGAAGACCCTGATAATAATTTTATTCCCTCTCCGGGGAAAATCCTGTTCTTATCCGAACCCAACGGACCCGGAATAAGGGTTGATTCTGGTATCTATCAAGGTTGTGATATCCCTCCTCACTACGATCCCATTCTTTCAAAATTAATTGTCTGGTCGGAAAACAGAAATATGTCGATTGTCAGAATCTCTGAAAATTTAAAAATGTACATTATTTTAGGAATAAAAACCAATATCGGATATCTAAAACGAATCATCGATTCTAAAAACTTTGCCAGTGGTGATTATGACACTCACTTTATTGATGAGCATAAAGAGTCACTTCTTCCAAAACAGGAAAAATTAAATATTGCTTTAATAGCTGGCGCGTTAAATAAATCTTTAGGAATAAACAAAAGAGCAAAGGAATATGGTTCACAATATTCTCAAATGACAACCCCCTGGCAGGAAATTGGAAAATGGGAGATATGTTCATTGAGTTAAACTGAATAATTGAGATAGACTGAAAAAAAAATTTATTTATTATGTTTTCTCTGTTTATCTCAATAATAAGGAATTTTTATGAATTATAAGTTTAATTTTTTAGAAAAGACTCATAAGATCAATCTAGAAAAAGCAGATGATCTTTTCAAAGTCATTATAAATGATAAACAGGAATATACTATTACGGATGTTGAAGTTGAATCTAATCTGATCTCATTCAAAGCTGACGATAAAACCTATAATATCTATTGTTTCTCTGATAAAGATAAAACTCATCTTTCAATTGATGAAGAAAATTATACCCTGGAATTAGAAAAAGACATAACTACAAAAGCTAAGACAGGCAAACAACAAAAAGGGAATAGTGTTTTTCCCCCTATGCCGGGATTATTAGTTAAAGTCCCGGTTTCAGTGGGTGATAAAGTAAAATCCGGAACTACACTTGCCATCGTGGAAGCAATGAAAATGCAAAATGAACTTCCTTCTCCCAGAGATGGGATCGTGAAAAAAATCAATGGAAAAGAAGGAGAACAGGTTGACGCTTTGCAGGTGATTGTGGAATTAGAATAAAAATTATAAATGGGGGAAAAATGAATTATAAATACCTAATTGTTGAACAAAAAGAAAAAATCGGTTACATTAAATTCAACCGTCCTGAAGTTCTCAATGCAGTGAATATTGAGACGGTTCTGGAAGTAGAAAAAGCGATGCAGGATTTTAACAACAACAAAAACATTCTTGTGATAATCATCACAGGTGAAGGAAAAGCATTCGTTGCCGGTTCGGATATTTCCCGACTTGCAAAGATGAATTCACTCGAAGCGCGTGAATACAGTCGTGTAGGACAGCGGGTTCTATCTTTTATAGAAAATATGGAAAAACCGGTTATTGCTGCTATTAACGGTTTTGCTCTTGGTTCAGGATGCGAAATTGCTATGGCATGTGATATTCGGATCGCATCGGAAAAAGCTAAACTGGGTCAACCGGAAGTGAAACTCGGAATTATTCCCGGACACGCAGGTTCACAAAGACTTCCCAGATTAGTTGGAATCGGAAAAGCAAAAGAACTTATTTTTACAGGAGATATCATCGATGCAAATGAAGCAATGAGGATCGGTTTAGTGAATCAAGTTGTAAGTCCAGAAACTTTGATGGAAGAAGTAGAAAATATGGCTAAAAAAATCATTGCCGTTGGACCCACAGCGATTCGGATTGCAAAAACCGTAATAAATCGCGGAATAGATACAAATCTTACAACAGCAAATTCTTATGAAATGGAAGCCTTCAGTATGTTATTCTCAACCGACGAGGCAAAAGAAGGAATGAAAGCATTTATAGAAAAGAGAAAACCGGAATGGAATCATTGAGATAGACAGAAAAAGGCATTGAGTTAGACTGAGAAAAATGAGATAAACTGAAAAAAGTAAAAAAATGATATTAAAAAATGAATAAAATAAGCATTGAGTTAAACAGAAGAAAATGAGAAAAACAGAGAAAAAACTGAAAAATATGTTTAATAAGAAAAAACAATTCCAATTCAGTTTTTTTAACATTTTCAGTTTCCCTCAATAATTTCTGTTTACATCAATGAGAAAAGGAGAAGAAATGAACTTAGACGAAAGATTACAAAATGTAACTGTAATCGGAGCAGCGGGAAAAATGGGTAGCGGAATCGCTGTTCTCGTTTCCCAGGAAATGTCCAAACTGAAGCTTAAATCTGAAAACAAAGACAAAATCTTCAGGTTGAATCTGGTGGATATTACAGAAAAAGCTTTAGATGGTCTTCGCAGCTATATGAAAATACAACTTGTAAAAGCTGCTGAAAAATCAACTGTTCTCTTGAGACAGATTTATGAAGACA
>DAOUUD010000085.1 GCA_030668345.1 Candidatus Cloacimonadota bacterium
GAGCTTTTCTGTTTTTCAGTTTATTCTTCAAATACTGGGCATCAAATTCATCTGATAATGGTTCTAAACCCAGCTTTTGAAATACTTCGATTTCTTCATTTATTTTAACTATTTGAATTTTACCGAAAGCTCGAACATCATTGAATATCAATTTTGTATTATCGCTAAAAACCAGTTCTGCTCTGGCATGATCTGATGTCTTTGCCAGATCGGTTTCAAATATCAATTTTCCCGTCATTCGCAGGTGGATAACAAGTTTGAAATCTTTGGAAGTTTGTATTAAAATATATTTTCCCCTTCTCGAAATATAATTAATATTTCCCAAACTTGTAACAGGATTCTGCCAGAACACTGTTCCCGGCCGGAGCTCAATGATCTCTTTGATCTTCTTACCAAGAACCTTCTGGTTTAAGCCATTAATTATAGTTTGTACTTCGGGAAGTTCTGGCATTTTTTTAGCCCTTTGCATTCTCCAGGCAACTCTTACAAATGCCTTTTAAATTTATATGATGTTCCAAAACTTTGTGACCTTCTATTTCTTCATTTTTAAAACATTCAAAAGTTTTTGAAATATCGTAAATCTTTCCGCATTTAGTACATTTGAAATGAATGTGCGGATCGGTATTATATTCATATCGTTCTTCGTTTTCAAACAGTGAGAGAGCCACCAGGATACCTTTTTCTGTAAGTGTTTTTAAAGTATTATAAACTGTAGTTTTAGAAAGTGTGGGCATTTCATCCACTAGTGCCTGATAGATCATATCTGCTGTGGGATGTGTTTTATAATTCCTCAGATATTCCAGTATTTTTACCCGCTGCATGGATGGAGCAATATTATGCTCTTTCAGAATCTCGATAATACTTTTCATAATTCCACCTTTGTTACAATTCCTAATTTGTAACGATTACAAATTAGGAATCAGGCTAAATTACGTCAAGAATTTTAAAATATTTTTTATTTTAACAGCACCATTTTCTTTATCTGTTGAAAATCTTTCGCGTTAAGTTTATAAAAATACACTCCACTGGAAACAGCTTTATCGTTCTCATCTTTTCCGTTCCATACAATAGAATGCTGACCAGCTGAAATCTGTTCGCTGAAAAGCTGTTTTACTTTCTGCCCTTTAAAATTATAAATATTAAGAGAAACTACAGTTTCTTCCAATAAATTAAATTCAATGTTGGTTGATGGATTAAAAGGATTAGGATAATTTTTCAATTGGAAATCTGTCTTTGCCACTTCATTATTATCTGCTCCTGTTCCAGCATCATAGATTTTAATATCCGTTGCATACAAACCCACAGTGTATTCATTTAACAGGTTTTCTTCAAAGTCGTATGTTTTTACTGTAAAGTCCTGTCCCCACTCGCCACCCAGAACCACCAGGAATTCGTTATTGGCAGCTACCATTGTACCGCCTGGTGTAAAGGGATTCATACTATTATAAATAATATTAAAGTTTTCGGCATTATATGCATAGAGAGCAGTGCTGTTGCCGTCGGCCACGTAAACTATACTTTCGGGTGAAACGGCAAAATTGCTGGTTATTCCACCAATATCGAGTATATCTGTTATGGTATTTGTTACAGGATCCAGAATACATATCTTACCGAAAATAGTTTCCCAATTACCGCCACAACTTATGTGAATGTTCCCGTTAATTGCTGCCAAGAATTGTGGATTTACTTCTGTGGGAATAGTTTCCTCTACAATAAATGACTCCAGATCGATCACAGAGACTGAACAATTGGTGTATCCTGTAGCATAATCGCTGTTTCCCACATAGAGTTTATTATTGAGCACGGACATCCCGGCGGGATTACCACCTACTTCCACAAAACCTTCTACTATATTCGTTCCCAAGTCAATTTTGCAAACTTTATTTATCATACCACAACTTACATAAGCATAATTCCCATCTATACAAATATCATAGGGATTTGAAGAGTTTTCAATATATATATTTGTTACAGTTTGTCCTGAATCCAGGTTAATCTTCTGCAAGCTGTTATCTCCTGAATTGACCACATAGGCATGATCTTCGATTAAAGCGACTCGATTTGGCATTGAACCCAGAACGCAGAAAGCATTATTCATTTCTCCGGTTTCAAAATCGATTTTAGATAAAGTCTCGCTTCCCGAATTTACCACAAAACCTACCGTTCCCCATAAATTTAACGATACTAACAAAAATAACAAAAACACATTTCTTTTCATTTCTTTTATCCTCCTCAGGATTACGTTATTAATTGTATCAAATTTCATATTTCAAGCTCAGGTTCATTTCCCAGTTAAAACCTGGTTGAGGAACGTGTTCATACAACTCGTAAAGGTTATCTAAAATATTATGCAAAGCTATTCCGGAAGCAAGTTCAAGATTTTTCCAGAAAACGGAATATTGCAAACCGGCATTTAGTAGGTCGTAAGCTGGAAGTGAATTTTCTGATGTCTGTTGATCGAGAGTGTCCCACCGTTTACCTGTATAAGAATAATTTATATTCCCGGATATTTTTTTGTACTTCAGCTTCAGGTTCGCATTGAATGAATGATCTGGGATATAGATAATTTTCTTTCCATAGTAGCTTGTTTCTTTGGCGCGATTTATTGCCTTCACATGATCATATATGCAATCCAACTCTGCAAATTCATATGGTTTCAGCCCGAATTCAACTTCATAAGTAGATGTTTCCGTACGAGAAAGATTCATTGGTTTCCATTTCTGAAACAGGTTCGGATACCAGATTATCATATCGTCAATATCATCATGACGGTAGGTTAATTTCAAAAAATTATTTTCCAATTCAAATTGTGTAAAGATCTGCCAGCTTAATGAACCCTCCGGTTTCAGATCGGGATTTCCCATAACTTGAGAATCTCCTATCCAGTAAAGACTATAAAAAGATGGTAAAGTATATCCATTTGACACACTCCCACCCAGGGTTATTCCAAAAAAGTTCTCGTAACCAAATTCAGGCGCAATTCGCCAACTTGTAAAATCTTTGAAATCGGTGGTGTGATCCCAGCGGGTTGAAGCGGATAGACTAAGGCGAAATGGAAATATGTGTTGTATAAGTATTGTATTGCCGAAGACAGCATAATTCTCTCTGTAAACTTCGGATATGGAATTGAATGGATTCGTTATTTCGCTGTATTCGAATTTCTCATATCGATATTCTCCGCCCCAATCAAAGTAGAATGTATCATCCTTATATTCTAATTTACACTTAACTCCTCGATCCTGCTGATGATTTTCACCCAACACGTACAGGAATAGATTATTGTGATACATTGAATCAATACGCGTATTATCATAAGTTGTTTTTTCATTGGAGTAAAACAAATCCGTTTTGATAAAAAATTCACTGAATCTTTTAGAATAATTTAGGAAATGTCGTTGGGTTTTTCCAGTGATTCGACTATTTTCAAACCAAAATAAAGATTCGATGTTTCCTGGTAGTTTTTTGAAGAAATCCTGATACAATAATTTATAATTGATCGTGCCAAAGTCGCTGGTATGTCCGATGTTCAGATCTGCATCATATATTTTTTTATCATTGTATTCCCGCGTCCACAAAGTATCGGGATTTTCTAACGGTACATATTTAAAATCATTACGAGAATAGCTTTTTGAAAGAAAAATAAAGGTTTGGAATCTGGGATTTGATCCCGAAAATATTAGAGAAGTGGTATCCAATCCGAACGAACCGAAACCATGATTCAGTGATGCGGAGAGTTTTCCCCCTGACCGTTTTGTATTTATATTGATGATACCGCCCATAGAACCCGCACCACCTTGCGATGAAGCATTTCCTTTTATGATCTCGATATTATCGATTATCTCGGCTGGGATTGATGCAATATCGAAGGCAGTTCCACTTTTATTTAAGGGAATACCATCCAGCATGATAAGAGTATGACGCGCCTTGTAACCAGGTACAGAAACGTTTTGCGTCTCACCATGCAGATTCGTTCCCGAGATCAGCAGATCTGCTCTGTTACGTAAGATGTCGGCAGCATTTTTGTAATTACTTTTGGAATCCACCTGGATCACAATTTTATCAGGAGTTTTCAGAAGTGCTTCATTGGATTTTATTCCCATAACCTGCACTCCCGGAATTTGTATTGGTGCAGCTTTCAAAATGAGTTTTAAAGGGATTTTTTCCGCAGACAGAATAATATCTGCATACCCTATTTTATGAAGAGTTACTTTGTTATCCGCTGAAATATCTTTTAAAATGAACCTGCCGTTTTTCCCTGTTATTACTGCTTTCGAATCAGTGGAAACTATAACATTATCAATTGGTTTTCCCTTTTCATTCAAAACGATCCCCGATATTTCTAATCCAAGAAGAGCAGTAGAAATGAGAATAAATAATATAATTATTTTACTGCGCATTTTTCCCAGGATATATTAAATTTGGTTGTCCTGAAACCGGATTGTTGATAATGGTTAATTCCACTTCATACAGGTTATGAATAGTCTTCTGATCGATCACAGCAGCAGGAGAACCATCTGCAATTATCTGTCCCTGTTTCAGCATTACGATCCGTTGACAGTATTCCGAAGCCAGGTTAATGTTATGAGACACTAAAATTATCAGCTTGTTCTGCTCGCTGTTTATTTTAGATAATAGCTGCATAATTTCCAATTGATGATTAATATCCAGATTAGCAAAAGCTTCGTCCATCAGCAGGATATCAGTTTCCTGAACCAGTGCCCTGGCAATAGAAACACGCCGTCGCTCTCCCCCGCTCAGTTGAGAATACTGCTCATTTCTCAAGCTTGTAAGGTCAAGTTGCTGCAATATGCTATTCACAACATTCCTGTCTTCTTCGGAATAATTCTGCCAGTAGCCCAGATAGGGAAATCTTCCCATCAGAACGAGTTCTTCTACAGTGTAATCGAATTGCAACTGAAAATCCTGCGGAATAATGGCGATCTGCTTTGCCAGTTCCTGACGGTGCCATTTCTTTATTGTTGTTCCGTTGATCTCCACGTCTCCAGCAAATGGTTCCATATAACCGATCATAGCTTTCAGCAAAGTGGATTTACCGGCGCCATTTGGTCCCAGAAGGGCACAGAATTCTCCTTCCCGAAAATCTAATGAAAGATCTTCTATCACTTTTTTATCCTGGTAAGCCAGGCTTAATTTATTGATTTTTATCATATTTTCCTTTTTCTAAAAAAAAGATTTGCCAATTCATACTATTTTTATATGTTATTTCGCAGGGAGATAAGAAATGCATATTTCTACGAAAACCGAATACGCCGTAAGGGCGCTTTCAGAGCTGGCTTTAAGCTCATCTGAGAAACCAATTTCTATCACAGAAATCTGCACTAAACAGAAGCTTCCCCGTAAATATGTTGAGCAGCTTTTCCGCAAATTGAAACAGAACGGACTTGTGATAAGTACTCACGGTGCGCAAGGCGGTTATTCCCTTGGAAGTGATATAAATGAAATCTCATTGAAAGACATCATGGAAGCAGTCGATGAAAGTTATATGAAATCATTCTGCGAGGGTGATCCTGAAAAAATGCAACATTGTATCGGTTTTCCCTGTGGTTTTTACGAACTCTGGGATGAGATAAAAAATCACCTGGAGGAATATTTCGACTCCATCAAACTCGATCAGATAATAGCTAAATTATAGGAGAAACTGTGAAGAAATATTATTTCGATAACTGTAAAACAAGCCAACCGGCTCCTGAAGTTATAGAAGCAATGATGCCGTACTTCGGAGATAAATTCATCTTCCCTGCTGATTTCGTTTTAGGAGGGAGTACAGCGGCTGAGGAAATGGAAGGTTTTAAAAAAACTATTGCCGATTCAATTGGCGCAAATACATTAGAAATTCACTTTACCGGTAGCGGCACGATAGCCAATAACATCGCTATCAAAGGATTTCTTTCTGAGAACGCCAAACATGGCACTCATATCATTGTTTCTGTGATCGATTATCCCGATCTTCTTACCAATGCAGCATTCTTTGAAAAAAGCGGTTTCGACGTAACTTACCTTGAATCGGATAAAGATGGTTTTATCAACCTGGAGCAATTGAAAAATGCTATTCGTCCCGATACGATAATATTCATGACAACCTTTGTAAATCATACTGTTGGCTCGATCCAACCCATCAAAAAGATCAGGGAAATACTTGATACAGCCAATCATAAGATAGTGATACATGTGGATGCCGGGCAGGCATACGGCAAACTTCCCATCGATGTGAATGAACTTGGTATAGACCTGATGAGCATTAGTGCTCATAAAATTCATGGTCCTCAGGGTGTTGGTGCATTATACCAGCGAAAAAGTGTGATTTTAGGATCCGTAATCCATGGTATTAACAGGTTAGATAATCATCAGACAGGAGCGCTCAGTATGGCAAATATCGCTGGTTTCGCCAAAGCTGTGGAATTGACTTTTTCAGACTTTAAGGAAAATGTTAATCACTTGAAAGAGCTTTCCAACTACCTGCTGGAAAAAATAGAAAAAACAATTCCATACACTCTCTTAAACGGACCCAGGGGTGAAGGTAGAGCACCTCATAATATTAATGTTTCATTCGATTATATCGAGGGTGAAGCTATTATGCTAATGATGGATCTGGCTGGTATTTCTGTAGCCACAGGAAGTGCCTGTGCATCTCAAGGACTTAAAGCCAATTATATCCTGATGGCAATGGGAAGAAATCATGAACAGTCTCATAGTTCCATGAAGTTCACTGTGATCAGATATAATACAAAAGAAGAAATAGATTATGCAGTGGAAAAACTTGCTGAGATCGTGAAAGAATTGCGCTCCAGAAGTCCGTTGTATAACAAGGAGTAGAAATGCAGTATTCCCAGAAAGTATTAGATCATTTCATGAAACCGCACAATATAGGAAAGATAGAAAATCCTGATGCTATGGCTACAGAAGGCAGTCCTGCCTGTGGTGACCAGGTATCGATCTACTTGAAAGTGAATTCCGAAACTAATATTATTGAAGATATTAAATTCCAGTCATACGGCTGTGCATCCAACATTGCAACTGCTTCCATTATTACAGATATGGCTATGGGAAAAACGCTGGAAGAAGCAAAACAAATTGGTTGGAAAGAAGCTGCTGACGCTCTGGA
>DAOUUD010000171.1 GCA_030668345.1 Candidatus Cloacimonadota bacterium
ATACACCGAGCGGAAAAAGCTTTTAACTTTCTTGATGCCATTTAATAAAGCAGCAAAGAAAAGAGATAACACCAAACTGATCGGAACAACGATAATAACTAACCAGAAGGTATTTATCATAGATTGCCAGAATTCGGCATCGTGTATCATTTTTGCATAATTCTGCAGCGCTATGAATTTGCCGGGTCCCAGCACTGTCCAATCGAAAAAACTTACAATGAATGATAGCAGAATAGGAACCAGACGAAATACGATGATTATTATAGCTGCGGGGAGCAAATATAAATATGGGCTATAATCGTTTTTCTTTTTAACCATAAATTTTCCCTAAAAAACCTAACCAAAGAATTAATAATTTCATCTTGATGTCAATTGAATTCTAAAAAGAATAAGTTTGTTGACACGAATTTTCACTGGATAATAAAAGTTACAAATTAATTTAGAAGGTAAAAAAAGACATGATCCACATTTATACAGGCAATGGAAAAGGGAAAACAACTGCTGCGCTTGGATTGATTATTCGTGCTCTTGGAAATGGCAAGAAGGTTTGTCTTATCCAGTTTATGAAAAAGAACTTTATTTACGGTGAGATAAAATTCCTGGAAAAACAGAATAATATCGATATCTTCCAGTTTGGAACCGACCAACTGATAGACCCGAACAATCCTGATGAAATAGATTTTAAGGAAGCTGAACTTGGTTACCAGAAAGCCAAAGAAATATTGAATTCCAGCAAGTATGATCTGATTGTGATCGATGAAATTAATGTAGCGATCAAATGGAAACTACTCCCCCTGGAAAAACAGCTTGAACTTTTGGACATCAAAACCGATGCAGAAGTAGTGATGACCGGCAGATATGCAAGCCCGGAAGTAATAAAAAGGGCTAACCTGGTTACTGAGATGTTAGAGATAAAACATTACTATCATGAAGGTGTTCAAGCACGCGAAGGTGTAGAATTTTGATTAAAATAAGAAAATTGTACTCTCCCTCCGAAGCTTTTGCTTCGGAGGTTAATAAGTTTTGAAGTTTCTACTTCATTATCGAAATGGAAGCAGAAGCTTCCCAAATTAGTACATTCCGAACTGGAAAGTTCGGAATGAGATGACGGGTTATGCAAAATTTCATAGAAAATCATTTATACAAACGCTCTTTACTTTCTTATCTACTCTGGCCGATATCATTCAAATATTCTTTGATATTGAAATTACGGCGACTGCTTACAAAAAAAGAATATAAAAGCAAATTTAAGATCATCAGTGTGGGGAACATTGTCAGTGGCGGCAGCGGGAAAACACCTTTCACCATCTTTCTGGCAAATCACTTAAAAGATCAAGGATTCAAAGTTGCAGTTTCTCATCGCGGTTACAAAGGTAAATTCGAGCATGAGAATAAATTAATCTCAAATCAGGAGGAAGTCTTCGATTTTGCTCAGGATGCAGGAGATGAAGCGTATTTACTGGCTTCTAAACTGAAAGGCATCCCTGTAATTGTTGGAAAAAACAGAAAAGTTTCTATCAAGATATTGGAGCAAAAATTCGTTGATCTCGATTATATAATTTTAGATGATTCCTTCCAGCATCTGAAAGTTTTCCACGACCTTGATTTTGTAGTTTTCAACTCAATCGGTGGGATCGGTAACGGTTTTGTACTTCCTGCTGGAATTTTGAGGGAACCACTTTCTGCACTGAAATATGCGGACTACATTGTTTTTAACGGAAAAGGAGAAATCCCCGGGCGATTATTAAAATACAATAAACCAATATTGCGGTGTGTATATGTTGTAAAACGGTTTTATGATAAAGATGGAAATGATGTAAAGATCTCCGGTCGGAAATCTCTACTTTCCGCAATCGGTCTTCCAAGATCATTCGAGAAAACGATAAAAGAAGCTGGGCTTTCTTATGAGAAACATTACCGCTTCCCCGATCATTACGATTTTAAAGATAAAGCAATTCTGCAGAAGATAGAAACCGAGTTAAAGAAAGAAAAAATAGATTATCTTCTCATTACAGAAAAGGATTTTGCTAAATTAAGATTCATTGAACATAACCTGCCATTGGTAGTTGTGGAAGTAGAATTTAAACTTTTGAATCTTGAAGAAATGAAAATGTAGGATTCGTTTTTCAAACGAACCCTAAAATTCCGGTCTGTTCGGGAGAACAGACCCTACGAGTTGAACATTTTATACAATTCTAAAAAATCCGCTCTAAATAAGATGTCCCTTTTAGATTCCGATGTTCCACCAAATTCAAATTTATTGTAATTATACTGTAGTTGAATAAGATCTTTGTAATTCAGATTCAATCCAATTCCATGTGTATCGCCTTCCACTTCTCCGATTTCATCCTTGTAATGACCATTCCTAATTGAAAAAATATCTAAGAATGTAACCTCATAACCATAGCTCCATTTACCGGGGTTGTTATCAGATTTTTCCCCGTAGAGTGTATTGTCTTGGCTGTAATAAAATGAAAACAGATTATTAGTAAAATCAGCGGAACCGGAAGGTGTTTCCTTTGATAGGAGAATATCTTTAGTAATAGATATTTTTCCTGAAAAAGCAGAATTAGTTCCCCAGGGAAGAGGATCGGGGTCATTGATATAAGTTATTTCCTCTTTGGATGGATTCAAATAATAGATTCCTCCGGTAATATCTAAAGTGCAAAAACCACCCAGCGCATTCATCTTATTGAATGGACTTATCCGACCGATCAAACCAATACTTGTAGAGTGAGCATCTGCTATAGCAGACAGGCTATCTGGTATCCAACCAATACCTTCCGGAACTAATTCGCTGTGTATCATATCGTAGTTAAAACCAACAGAAATATCACCATAACATTGCAGGGAACGAATGTTCTCGTTAGTAATAAAATTGGATACAAATTCTAAAGAGTTTATTCCCACAGCAAATTTAGAACAGGCATCATAAGATTCAAAAGTTCCAAGGACATTACCAAATTCATCCATCCATTCTCGTTCACCGCAATCAAACACTGTTCCCCAACGTTTTTTAGCGCTGGGTGCGGGCAGTAGAATTCCAATCCCATTCCAGCCATAACTTATGTAGGAGGATTGATGATACATATCAGGAAACACATCTCTAAACCAGGGAGTATGAGAATAGCCATAAGCAAAACCTTTATGATAACCAAGTTTGGCAGGATTGCTCCATACGCTCAATGGGCTGGTATTCCAGATATTGGCAGTACCGGATTTAAGTCCGAAAGCAACATCTGTAGCAGAGGGGTTAATTAATGTAAAAATACAAGCAAATTCAGAAATACCATACATTCCGGAAAATACAAAAATGCAAATAAAAACTAATACAAATCTTTTCATTTTTCCTCCTGTTTATCCAACAACGTTTTGTTACAATTTCAATACAGGTCAGAAGTTAGAATTTTTAAAGTTTAAGTCAACTTTTTTATTGGGTGTAATAGAAAGGGGTGATTCACGAATCACCCCTACATTTATTCGCTGTTAATTCTTTTTCTTCCCAAACAAACTAAAAACCGGAACCAATGCCAGTGAAGACAGCATTCCCACGCTTCCAGCCTGCGGAACCATCTTTGCACCCCAGGTGAAGAACAATATCAGGCAAATTATAAGACCGCCAACAGATGCAGTAATTGCACCGACTTTATTTACTTTTTTATTAAAAAGTCCCCAGATGAAAGGACCCAGGAATACAGAAGCGATGGCACCCCAGGAGATGGAAAGTATCGTTACGATTACTGCCGGTTTTTGCATCGCCAGCAGCATCGAAAGAATAATAAAGAACGCACTTCCTATTCTTACCAGCTTGGTAAGAGACTTATCGGAAGCATTCTTATTAAGATAACCTTTGTAAAGATCCTTGGTAATAGATGAACTGGAGATAAGCACCAAAGAAGCCAGAGTGGACATCGAAGCAGCCAGGATAAGCAGGAGAATAACGACCGTAAGGGCAGAAGGAATCACGGTTACAAGAAGTTCCGGCATAAGGGCATCAAAAACAGGTTTGCCATTAATAAAAGCATTTGGATTTGCGATTGGAGTTAAAAATATC
>DAOUUD010000047.1 GCA_030668345.1 Candidatus Cloacimonadota bacterium
ACAATAAACTTTATATTATCCTAATTATATTTTTATTGATCTGTTTATCATTAAATGCTGAAGAGCCACTCATCATCAGAGAAAACACAAACTTTGCCTGGGAAAGCAATTCCGTAACCCTGGATGATGGAGTTGTCAGCATCTGGGCAGACACCAAAACTAGCATCTGGAATGTCTATGCTCAAAAAGTAGATGCTGCCGGAAACATGCTTTGGAACAATGGTGAACCTTTACTTCTCGACGAGAAGGTAAACACATTTGCGGGAGCAAAGAGAATTGTAATTACAAGCGATAATTGTGTAATAGCGATGTGGATCACATTTATAAGTGTGAATAATTATAGAATGTACGCACAGAAATTAAATAGCTCAGGTGAACTTCTGTGGTCACAAAACAACGAATTGCTGGTCGATAATACATTTATTAGACATCCTTACCTGATTGCTAACGATATCGGTGGTGCATTTATTTTTTACTACAATCCTAATGAAGGTGAAATTGTTAGTTTTAATCTGGATGCAAATGCCAATGATCTCTGGTCGGTTAATCCTTCTCCGATTATTTCGGATGCATTTATAGACTATATTGTCTCCGATAATTCAGGTGGCGTAATAATTACTTATACAGAAATTTCCGGAAATGAAAACATGATGGTTGTGCGTGTTAATTCAGACCGGGAAATTCTTTGGGATGAGATAGTAGCTATTTCGCTTCCAAGTTATTATTATGCTTATATGATTTCTGTGGGTACAAACGATTTTGTAATCTATTGGCGTTCCGGTGAATCTGTAATGGGGCAACGCGTTGACTTAGCTGGAAATATCTATTGGGGAGCAGAAGGGATAGAAATTAACAATGAAGCAGTTTATGTAAACTCCCGAACAATGCTTACTGGTAATGATGACAGTTTTTTTATGGGATATTCTATTCAAGCACCTCACCCGAATGAATACATTTTTAAAATTCAAAAATTCGATCTAAATGGAAATGCTCAGTGGGCTAATGCCACGGTTCTGGATGATGTTAATTGCTATTTATTCAATATACAACCCAACGCAGATCAAGGCTGTTATGTTATGTGGATTTATAGCTCGGACCTAAAAGTTCAAAACATCGATTTGAATGGAAATAAATTATGGGGAGATAACGGGATTATACTTGGTTCGGAATACTATTCAGCCTGGCTGCAACATGGAATACAGATCAATGAAGTAAACAACCATATTCTATTTACCTGGCAGCTAATTAAAAATGGAAGATCTCATCTCAGATACCAATGTCTCGATCAATCCGGTAATATTCTGCTTCCGGAAGAAGGTGTCGATATCAGGTGTGGAATGCAATCCTATTTAAATAACTTCCAAATCATTGGGAATGATAATTCCAGCTATTATCTATGGGAAGATTACAGATATTCGGAAAAGAGGATTTTTGCTCAACGTGTATCAGCAGAGGGAGAAGTGTATTTTTCTGATTTTGGCATTGCTCTCACCGATACAGCTTTCCATTATCAAAATGATTTTGCAGCAAAATCTCTACCGGATGGTGGAATTGCAGCAGCCTGGAACGAACAGAAAGAAAATGAAGAATTCCAGAGAGTGCGCTGGCAAATATTGTATGAAGATGGAACTGTGTTTTCACCGAATGGAGTTGATATCACCACTGATGTTGTGAATGATCAAACGATGCCGAAAATGGAAATTGTGGATGGAAACATTGTAGTAGTCTGGCTGGAAGTAGATCAGATCAAAGCTCAGAAACTAATTAATAATAATCCGGTGTGGGGCAGCAATGGTACTGTCTTGATCGAAAATGGAGACACTGGTTTTACAGCTTTGATAGGCAATTATATCTACTTTGAATATCAAGATGAATATTATTTCAATCGAATCGATGAGAATGGAAACTTTTCTGCCAATTGGCCTTTCCCGGGAGTTGCACTTCCTGAATTTACACCACAAATCAAAACCTGGAATGAATTCAACGATGACCTGGTTTACACTTGGAGAGAAAGCTATAGCGGATTAGAAGATTACGGATTTCAGATTTTAACTTCAGATGGAGAATATGTTTTTCCGGGATACGGTTTCACCCTTTTAACCGATGTTGATTTCTATAATTACGATTTCTTGTTTGATGGTTACATCAATCTTTTCTATCAAGCAGAATCTGGTTATAACATTTTGATGGATAGATACGATCTACAGGGGCAAACGATTTGGAATGGCTCTACCTGTTTCATTGAAAACATCAATCCTTTCAATAGGTTGGGTTCTGTAAAAATAGGTGATAAATTCCTCGTAATCTGGTGTACTAATAATGAAAATTCAAATAGTTCTTATATGATGCATTTGATCGGAGAAGACGGCATTCCCCTTCCTTCAAGTCTCACCGGTGAAGAATATGAAGTATTTTCTTCTCATCGCGATTATCAGGTTGCAGTCTCCACCGATACAGATGTTGCTATTTTATTTGAAAGAGGTTATACGGTCGGTTCAGATAGTGAATTCTTCTCCAGCGGATTGGTTACTTATCTCGTCAGTATGAACGATGTAAATGTAATCCAAAATGAAATAGTTACACCAGAGAATTATAATTTATCCAATCATCCCAACCCTTTCAATCCAAGCACAGAGATCAGTTTCACATTAAAATCCGAAAACTCAGAGAACACCAAAATTGAAATCTACAACATTAAAGGTCAAAAAGTGAAACAGCTTTTCAAGGGTCAGCTTCCTACCGGTAAACACTCTTTTGTATGGAACGGCACAGACGGAAACGATAAACCTGTCAGTTCTGGTGTGTATATATATAAACTGAGCATAAACAACAAAATACAAGCTGTGAGGAAGTGTCTGTTAATGAAATAACAGTAACCTGATCCGGTACTTTTTCTTAAACGCTTTTTCGCTTCTGTCCTTTCACTTTTTATACTCATACTTTTTCTAACAAAAAAATTGACTTAAAAACGCCCTGTTTTAACCGTCCATCAGTTAGTAGAGGAGAATATTATGGAAAAAATTCTCAAAGTATCCGATCTGATAAATGAAGATTTTATTATCGATATTAAATCTGATAATAAGAAAGATGCACTCAATGAGCTTCTGGAAGTCATCTGTAAAAATTCCAGAATCACAGATCGCAAAATATTCAGCAAAGAGATATTCAAGCGTGAAGAACTGATGAGTACCGGCATTGGTTACCAGATAGCTATTCCGCATGCACGTCACAGCTCCGTACAGGATTTTGTGATGGCAATCGGCAGGAAGTGTGAAGGTTTGGAATATGAATCCATCGATGACAAACCGGTAAAAATCATCTTCATGATCGGTGCTTCGGATAAACAGGATAAAGATTATATCAGACTTCTGTCCCGCCTGGTATTACGTTTGAAAAACAAAGAATTTGTAGATAAAATTCTTACAGCTGAAAATCCTGCAGAGATCTACCAGCTGATCAAAACTCAAAGGTAGGTTATGTTCCCTCAATATATGCAAATGCTTTTTCTGGGCTGCTCCATACTGCTGGCTCTTATCATTTCTCGCGGAGCTACAGTACTTAAAACACCTCTCATTGTAGGTTACATTATTGCAGGAGCACTATTAGGACCGGATGTTCTGGGTTTGATCTCTCAGAAACAGATCGCATCACTGGATATTGTGAACCTGGTGGTTCTTTCACTTATCGGGTTCGGTATCGGCGGCGAGTTAAGATTCAATGAATTAAAAAAGCTGGGAAGATCGATTATTTTAATCGTCGTATTTGAAGCATTAGGCGCATTTTTCCTGGTGGGAATAGCCAGTGCTCTCATCCTGAAAAACATTCCCATGGGTCTTATTTTTGGTTCTCTGGCGGCTGCCACAGCACCGGCAGGAACTGTGGAAGTGATAAAACAATACAAAGCAAAGGGAGAATTCACCACCACGCTCTATGCCGTGATGGGCTTGGATGATATCATTGCTTTACTGCTTTTCACTATTTCACTGCCGCTTTCCATAATCCTTTTAACCGGAGCTAAAGCAGGTGGAGATGTGTCAATTTTTCATGCTCTGGGACAGGCTGGCTTGGAAATTATACTGTCAATTGGAGTTGGGGTTATCGTTGGATTCCTGCTTATACCGATAGCAAAACTGATCCACGACAGAGTGAACCTGCTGCTGCTCTCTCTGGGTATCATCCTGATAAATTGCGGTATCTCGGAATACTTTCACCTCTCACCCATTCTGCTGAATATGACGATGGGAATTGTGATTGTAAACAGAAGTTCGCTTATCTCCCGTAAAATATTCCATACACTGGGAAATTGGACTCCTCCCATGTACGTGTGGTTTTTTGTACTTATTGGAACAAGATTGAATATATCGTTAATTACCAAATACTCTTTACTTATTGGAATATACATTGTCGCCCGTTCTTTTGGTAAATGGAGCGGTACCTTTATAGGATCGACGATTTCTAAAGCACCGAAAAAGATCAAAAATTTCCTGGGACTTGCTCTCATGTCTCAGGCGGGTGTAGCTGTGGGATTGGCTCTGGCAGCATCCAAAGCACTGGAACAATATAACTTTCATATGCAGGCTTTACAGGTGATCAGTATAATTACAGCCACAACTTTCATTGTGATGGTGGTGGGACCCATCATGGCAAAGCTTGCCCTTTTTAAATCGGGGGAAACAAATGTTTCCGATTAGGAGAATATTATGTATATGATTTTAAACCTGAATAAAGAGAAATATCTCGATGACATTTTAATGGCTCTCACCGAAGCTGGTATAGATGATACGGTAGTATTATCTGGTGAATCGCTTGGTCATAAATTAGCTTTTGATAACCCGCTTTTTGCCGGTTTCAGGAAGTCGTTCGGTAAGGATAAAGGCTATGCTAACGTAATAATGGCAGTTGCCGACCAGGAACAGATCGACTTCATGCTGGAAGAGCTGAAAAATTCCGGTATAGATTTTGTTAAAGATGAGATCGGAAAGATAGTATTGATACCAACGGAAATTGAATATTGATATAAATTCGTCCGCCTGCATGAATTCCGGCGTGACAAGGAGGAAAGGATGAAAATAGTTGAATGTGTTCCAAATTTCAGTGAAGGGCGTGATCTGAAAATTATAGATCAAATTACTAATGTATTAAAATCGGTAAAAGGAGCTTACCTTCTGGACGTAGATCCCGGTGCAGATACAAACAGAACTGTTGTAACTTTTGTAGGAGACCCGGATTCTGCCATGGAGGCTGCTTTCCAGGCAATTAAAAAAGCTTCCCAGCTTATCGATATGAGTAAACATCACGGTGCTCATCCACGTATGGGTGCAACCGATGTCTGTCCTTTCGTGCCTGTTTCCGGTGTAACCATGGATGATTGTGTGGAATATGCAAAAAAGGTTGGTAAACGGGTTGGCGAAGAACTTGGAATCCCTATCTACTTATATGAATATGCCGCTTCCAAACCGGAATGGAAAAACCTGGCAGAAGTCCGCAAAGGAGAATACGAAGGCTTGGCTGCGCGTGAAGGTGATAAATATTGGAATCCGGATTTTGGGCCAAATAAATTTAATGCAAAATCGGGAGCAACAGCTATTTCTGCCCGGGAATTCCTGATAGCATATAATATAAATCTGAATACCCGGGATAAAAAGAAAGCTCATGCCCTGGCTATTTCAATTCGAGAAAAAGGTCGCTTCAAACGTGATACCACAGGTAAATTAGTAAAAGATAAAAATGGAAATAAAATTCTTCAGTCCGGATTATTTAAGCATTGTAAAGCCGTGGGTTGGTACATCGATGAATATAATCGTGCCCAGATCAGCATTAACCTGACGAACTACAAAATAACACCTCCTCATCTTGTTCTGGAGAAAGTTCGTGAACTGGCAAAAGAAAAAGGAATTCAGGTTACCGGTAGCGAACTTGTGGGACTACTTCCCAAAGAAGCTGTCCTGATGGCAGGGAAATACTACCTGAACCGGCTGGGTGAAAGTGCTGGAATCCCGGAAAAAATGATCATTGAAACAGCTATTCAATCTATGGGACTGGATGATCTGTCTCCTTTCGTTATTAATGAAAAGGTAATCGAATATGCAATCGCAGAAAAAGATAACCTGGTAAATATGACAATCAGCGAATTTTCTGATGAGCTTTCTACAGATTCACCTGCACCAGGTGGTGGTAGTGTAGCGGCTCTTTGTTCTTCCATGTCAGGAGCACTTTCTGCCATGGTTTCCAATCTAACATTTGGCAAAAAAGGTTATGAGAAAGTGTGGGATGAAGCAAAAGTTCTGGCAGAAACAAGTCAGCATATTAAAGAGCGTTCCATCGATGCAATCGATAAAGACACACAGGCATTTTATGATATGATGGATGCAGCACGCCTTCCTAAAAAAGCAGATGAAGAAATTAAAATACGCAATGCAGCTATCCAGGAAACCACTAAAAATGCTATCTTGGTTCCAATGGAAACACTACAAATTGCTCTGGAAGCTGTGGAACTTGCACAGAAAGTTGCAAAGATCGGAAACGAAAATGCTCTTTCCGATGCAGGTGTAGCAGCCATCACAGCAAATGCTGCAGCCAAATCTGCTTACCTGAATGTGAAGATAAATATGAGTAGCATCGAAGATGAGAGATTCAAATTCGACACACTTACACAGGCTGATGAATTGCTGGAAAAGGTGAATAACATAGCTTTAAAAGTAGAAAAAGAAGTTAAGGGAAAAGTTTAAAAACTTTACGGAGATTATAAATCTGTTCAAAACTATTTTTTCAGGATAAATTATGGAAAATATTCAACATCTAATTCAGTTGCTGCAATCATCGATCTCGCCTATCATACTTATTTCCGGAGTAGGTTTATTATTGTTATCTTTCACCAATAGATTGGGCAGGGTGATCGACCGTTCACGTTTTATTGTAAATGAACTAAAAGATAGTAAAGATGATATCAAGAAAATCCAGATTCCAATATTATACAAAAGAGGTCGTATTCTCAGAACTGCAATTACAAGTATTTCTTTCACCATTCTATGTGCCAGCCTAATGATACTGCTTTTGTTTCTGGGTTATTTTACTCAGCTTAATGTAGAAATAGTGTTCATTAGTTTTTTTATCCTGGCAATTATTGGGTTGATCATCTCGATAATTTTATTCATGTGGGATGTAGCAGTTTCTCTGAAAGCACTTAAAATTCAGGCAGGAAATTATCTCTAATTTCTGTAATGATTTTATCGTTCAGGTTGTGAGAAATTAAGGAGATAAATTGAAATACAAACATCTCTTTGGTCCCGTACCTTCCCGCCGGCTGGGAATCTCGCTTGGTGTGGATCTTGTTCCGCACAAAGTATGCAGCTTGAACTGCGTTTATTGCGAAGTTGGCAGAACTACAAATCTTACGATTGAGAGAAAAGAATACATCCCGCTTCAAGATATTCTGAATGAATTAAAACACTATCTTGATCAAGGTCCCAGGCTAGATTATATAACTTTTTCAGGTGCTGGAGAGCCACTTTTGCATAAGGGAATAGGAAAAGTTATTTCATTTATCAAAGACAATTACTCGCAATATAAACTGGCACTTCTCACCAATTCCACCTTGCTTTATGATGAACAGGTTAGAGCGGAGATCATGAAAATTGATCTGCTTCTTCCCTCTCTGGATGCTGTAAGTGATGAGGTATTTAGAAAATTAAATCGACCAAATCCAAAGTTGGATAATAAGAGAATCATCGAAGGACTTATACAATTCAGAAAAGATTTTACAGGAATTATCTGGCTGGAAATCTTCATTGTTCCCGGTTTGAACGACACACAGAAAGAACTTGCTTCTCTTAAAAAAGCTATTGAGTCGATCGCACCGGATCAGGTTCAATTGAATACTCTGGATCGACCCGGAACAGAAAGCTGGATTGCTCCCGCTTCACAAAATAGAATGGAAGAGATCGCTGAATTTCTAAAACCCTTACCGGTTATGATAATCGCGAATTTCCAATCCCGAAATAAACTCAGAAGTTATCATAAAAATATCGAAGAGCAGATCATCGAAACCATAAAACGTCGACCTTGCACAGATCAGGATCTTTCTGAAATGCTAGGAATCCATATAAACGAAATCAATAAATATCTCAGCGAACTTCTTCATGAAGGAATGGTAACTTCCGAGCAGCAGAAAAGAGGAACATTCTTCCGTGCAAAATGAAAAGATAATAAAACTCATACTATCGGATTTTCAGTGAGAGACAATTTAACAAATTAAATATTGAAAAAATGTTGCCTGTTTTTTAGATAACCTGGAAATGGGTTAAGTATAAAATTATATGATATTAAGAGGAGAGAGAAAATGAAAAATAAGTTTAAAGTATTTTTTGTGATATTTTTTATGTGTGCCGGACTTTTCAGTCAGGAGATCCAGTTTGGTAAAGAAGAATCATTAAACAATATCACCGACGGACCATATATTTTATGGGAAAATAACAAAGCTGTAATCAAATATATTTTAAATAATAATCCTGTTTCACAGGAAGTTACTGTACAGGGTGAGGGAACTTTTTCCTTTTCACTGGAAGGATTTGATAAGGATTTTGAAATCTCTTCTATCCCTCCAACAATTCATCCCAGTACGTTTTCAGATGTGTCCAAGATCTTCGTGATAAGCGATATACACGGACAATACGATAGGTTTGTACAGCTATTAAAAGGAAACCGTGTTATCGATGCAAATCTGGACTGGAGTTGGGGCAATGGTCATCTTGTCATTTTAGGAGATGTTTTTGACCGCGGATCTAAGGTAACCGAATGTTTATGGCTGATCCACAAACTGGAAAACCAGGCAGAACGATGGCAGGGAAAGGTTCATTATCTACTTGGAAATCACGAAGTTATGTTCTTGCGTGGTGATTTGAAATATGTTCACGATAAATATAAAAAAGCAGCAGAATTATTTAAAATGGAATTACCAAAGCTTTATTCTGCTAATTCTGAATTCGGACGCTGGCTACGTTCCAAACATACTATTGTGAAAATAAATAACATTCTTTTTGTACATGGTGGAATTCATCCTCGTGTTTCTTATTGGGGATATAATTTACAGGATATAAACGATAAGATCAGAAGGAATATAGATTCATCTGATGATACGATCAAATATAGCGAATACCTGAGTTTCTTGTTTGGAAGTGACGGACCCCTCTGGTATCGCGGTTATTTTGAAGATACAAATACTTCACCGCAAATCAAACAGGATGATATGATTGAACTCGCAGCACATCTGGAGGTTTCGGAAATTGTTGTTGGTCATACCACCCAGGATTTCATTAATCCATTCTTTAAAGATAAGGTGATCCCAATAGATACGGGAATTAAATACGGAGATAAAGGCGAAGCACTTATCTGGGAAAATGAAACATTTTACAGGGCAAAAGCCAATGGTTACAGAGAACAGATAATATTTAAATAAAATGGGGGAAAAATGAAAAAAGTTGTATTAATCAGTATTGCTGTTTTGATTGTATTTACTGCTTGTGGCAAGATCAAAGAAGCAAAGAAAACAATGGATGCAGTTAAAGAGGTATCTAAATCAGGAAAAGACCTGATGGAAACAGGTAAATATCTTGAAGACCTGGAAATTGAAAAGGTGAAATTACAGGAAAAAGATGTAAAAAAATTCTTTAAAGCTATTAAATCTGTTGAAGACAAATATCCTGATATTCACTTCCAGGTAGCAGCTATGGCTGCAATCGAAGCCAACATGGCAGGGAAAGACCTGAAAGAGATCGTAACAAAAGAAATGGATCTATCCTTCAAAGAATATTCACAACTTTCTGCTGTTATTACTTACGCCACTGCTGTCGGTGCCGGATACGAAATGTCCATGTCCATTTACAACCAGATGATTGAATCTGAAGAAGCTCTGAAACAAACCCTGGCTGGAGTTCTTTCTGACGAAGATAAAGCAGAATTGGAAGTTCAAATTGCTGAAGTTAAAAAGAGCATTGAAGAGATGGAAGAAGAAATGAAAAAAGAAGAGTTTGTCATTCTTAAAGATAATTACGAAATTATTAAAAAGGTTAATGAAGAATTAGAT
>DAOUUD010000161.1 GCA_030668345.1 Candidatus Cloacimonadota bacterium
AGCAGCCTGCAGGCTTCTCTTCTGCGAGCAGCATTTTCTTCCCCCGGCATTGCTTTTAAGTGATTATTTATGATAAAGAATTTCTGATCAAAACAGGAAAATTCCAGTATTAGAGGTTTTCGGGGAAATGGTTGATGATATTTTTCATCATCGGGATAGATCTGGTAAATACTATCCACTTTTATCATACCCGATTTATAAAGATATGCCAGGTTCATTTTCCATTCATTTGTATTTGCCCGGAATCCGTTCCATTTATTTTCGGGATCTTGTGCCTGCAAATTCTTTAACAACACCACAAACGCAGAATCACTCTGGATCTCCTGCAATCCGATAACATCGGCATCTACCGCTAATATTATTCCCGTTGCATAATCGACAGTATATTCGCTTTTAGGAAAATTCTGGATGTTCCAGGTCATAACCTCCAGTGTATTCTCCTCTCCAAAAGAAAGTTTTTCATATTCTATTTTGGGAAGTTCCTCGGAGAACAAAAAGGAAAAAGATAAAAGGATAAAGATAAAAGAAACCATTAATTTTTTCATATTATTCTCCATTTTTTCATCACAGCGTTCAGCAGGACGTATCATTCTGATGCGTCCGAAATGCTACGGTTCAATCTAAAAAATTGAACTTGCCGAACGATTTCTATTTCAATAATAACATCTTCTTAACCGGTGAATTTTGAATATTTAATTTAAAGAAATAAATACCTGAAGCAATAGGTTGATTGTTTTCATCAGTTCCGTTCCATGTAACACTGTATTTGTTTTGCCCTCGTCCTTCGATAAACTCAGGATGACACAAGCTCGGGGAAATAATTTTCACCTTCTGTCCTTTTAAATTGTAAATCACCAACTCTGCGTTCTCAGCGTCCTCTGCGGTGAGATTGAATGTGATCGTCGTAGAGGGATTAAAGGGATTGGGATAATTATTTAGAGAAATCGCTGATTCGGGTATTTCGTTTTGAGCGTAATTTGAATTCAGCATTAAATCCAGCGAATTGAAAATATTCAGTCTGCCACCGGAAACTGTGATAGAATCGAGTGCTGCAATAACATCTACTCCATCCAGAATATAACCCTTCATTTGTAAAGCTACTTCAGCCGGATTTTCCATATATTGGTTCAAAAGTTCTATCGGTGCGGCTGATAAAAGCAGAGCAACTGCCCCTGTTACCTGCGGTGTTGCCATCGAAGTTCCTGTTTTATAACTGTAGCTGTTAGATTGATCAGTTGAATAGATGGCAGTTCCCGGAGCTCCCAGGTCGATAGTGGTAAGACCGTAAGCAGCAGAACTATTCTTCACATCGAGGTTAGTAGTATTTGTAACTGTTATCAGGTAATCGCTGTCGCAGGCTGTGGGCATATCTCCCACTTCATCCACATTGGCTGTAATATTCATCGTGGCAGCAGAACTTAGAATTCCTGCTACTCCCATAGAATCGTACATTGCGCTCCAGAGCGGGTAATCTTCCGGGTTACCATAATTTATGCCAAAGGAAGAATTGGTAGCAACCACAAAGGCTCCTGAATCTCCATATGTTTCATTATAAATACTGCGCATTTCCAGAACATATCCGTAAGCTTCCACTACCACCGATTCCGTGTTTGAAGAACCAACTACAGGCATCGTTTGAACATTCCAATTTACACCGCATACTCCCAGTCCGTTATTACCAATAGCACCGGCAATTCCTGAAACATGAGTACCATGACTGCTGGCTATTATATTACCTGTACTGTTATAGGCATTCCAGCCATCATAATCGTCAATATAACCATTCTCATCATCGTCGATTCCGTTACCAGGGATCTCATCGTAATTCTTCCACCAGTTAATATCGGGATGACTAATATATGCACCGGCATCTACAATTGCCACAACCAGAGTATCACCAAGAACTGTAGTACCGCCGGTATTCAAATCCCATGCTTCGGGAGCATCTATATCGGCGTCAAACATACCACCGGTCTGACCGGTATTTTCCAATGCCCATTGAATGTTAAAATGAGGATCATCGGGATATGTTTCCCGTTCCTGCACATAATGATTGAATTGAGCTTCCAGTACTGCAGCATGTTTTTTTACTGCAACTAAAACATCTTCATCCCGCTGAATACCTGTATCATATTCAAAAAGCCAGATATGCATTCTGCGGGATAATTGTTTTACCGGTTTTAGATTCAAATTAGAAAAGCTCTCTGAGATCAGTTGCACATTCTCGTTTGTATTCTTTTCAAGCTGAACCAGAACCTGCCCCGGTACATAAAGCGATTCGCCAGCAACTAAATATAAAAATGCAAAAAATAAAATTATTAACACAATTAATTTTTTCATAATTCACTCCATTTTTTATTCTATCCCTTATTCCAAAGCACCAGCTTTGGAATAAAACCTTGCGATTCAATCTGGAAGATTGAACCTGCTGATGACAGAACAATGTTCTATCACTACATTAAACCGTTGAAAAGGTCAAGCAAGAAGAATTCACGCCAAGGCGTGTAAATCTCCAAAAGAGACCGTTTTCAAGGTTTTTATTCAAAATATAATTTCAGCCCCACCGGTCGATGATCGGACACATTATCTTCATACTCATTCCAGCCGCCTTCCAGGTAATTATCAATCTTCAAAGTTTTAATTACAGAGGAAGGCAGAGAAAATTCATCGAAGAGTTCATTCGTTATCAGGATATGATCAAGATGGCTGGGCCAACCAGGATATGACCAATTTGAACTACTTCCCTCTGCAATTTCCATATCTGCGAATAGGTAGCTTTCCGGCTGAGAAATAAAATTCCAGAAAACATTTGTTTCCTCTGGTTCGGTAATGTCATCATTCAGATCACCCACCAATATCACTTCAACATCAGAGTATGTACTATCAATAAAAGCCTGAAGCTTTTGAGAGGCTTCTTCACGTCTATCTTCATCCTCAGGTTCACCACCTGCTTTCAAATGATTATCAATGATCACCAGTTCCAGTTCTTCATAAGTTAATTCAAATATCAGCGGACTGCGTGGAAAAGCATACCAATCATCCTGGTAAATTTCATAAATACTATCTACTTCTATGAAATTACTTTTATAAATATATGCTATGTTCATATCATAACCCGCACTGTTTGCGCGATATTTCTCCCACGCATTAAGTGAATCGATTTCATTCAATTCATTAACAACATAATCAAAATAGTTGCTGCTCTCGATCTCCTGCAAAGCAAACACATCCGCATCGATAGCCATAATGATCTGAACCACATAATCTGCAGTTATCATATTCAGTTTAGGAAAGTTTTCAATATTCCACGTAACAATTTCGAAAGTGGAATCCGTTCCAAAGAAAAGGCTGTCCAGAGTAGGAACTAATGGCGGATCGATAGAGGTAGGACCGGATTCGGTTTTTCCGCAGGAAATTATTATGAAAACTACTATGATTGCGATCCAGATTTTTTTCATTTATCTTTCATCCATTGCATTAATTTCGCTGCTGACATTAAATTCTTAACAACAAAATCAGGTTTATATTCCCTATCATTTCTTTTTTGGAAAAATTCCTTTTCCCCATTTCCTGTAAGGACAAGTATCGTTGTAAGACCCGCTTTTTTACCAAAGGCAATATCTGCGTACCTATCACCGATCATAAAGGAATTCTTAATAATGAAATTATATTTCTTCAATGCTTTTTTGAACATTCCCAACCCGGGTTTGCGATCTTCATGATCTACATTATAAGGTGTGATCTTTCCGTGTTTATGATAAGGAGAGAAAAATATTTCATCGATATGTGCTCCAAATTCTTTAAGGCATATATTCATTTTATCGTGTATTGCTTCAATATCTTGTATCTTATATATATCACGGGCAACACCGGATTGATTGGTTACCACAAAGATCAGGAAATCCATTTTGTTAAGTTCTGCTATTGCTTTTCCTGCATACGGATAAAGATGAAAATCATCGGGGTTGTTGATATATCCGTTTTCGTCCCAATTTATTGTGCCGTCACGATCGAGAAACACAGCTTTTTTCAAATCCATAATTTCACTCTCATACTCTCCTCAAGGAAGTAATTCTTCCATTCAATTGTGTTCACAAGTACATCTTGTGAACTAGTCTAACTATGATCCGAAGTTCTAAATTTAAGATCCTCCGGAAGTTTGATATTAAATAATTGGAACCGGTAGCTCCAGTAATCTCCCTGTCTGGTATATTTGAAATAGACTTTCCAGCAATGAAGATCACGCGTGATAGTGAAGTTGTGTGAG
>DAOUUD010000211.1 GCA_030668345.1 Candidatus Cloacimonadota bacterium
TCAAAAAAAATGTTCCCAATCAGGAGATTGGGAACAAGACAGAAATTTGGCAAGCTTACTGCATTCTAACACAGATTCTTCGTCGAATGCCTTTGTAAGAATTCCTCAGAAAGACAGTTCTTTTATTAATTCTAAACTTTCTTCAATAATTTTTCTGCTTCCTTCTGCATTAGTTTATCTGCATCATCGAACGGTTGCATTTCAATTGTTTTTTGCAAGAATTCTTTCGCTTCTTCTTTATTTTTCAGTTTCAGAAGAGTTTTGCCGAGCCAGAGATAGTGGCGAACTTCATCCGGTTTTGCAACAATTGCTTTACGAAAGAACGTGTCTGCTTCTTCAAAACTTGCTTTTGGCGGAGTTTCATAAACAATTTTTGCGATTGTGCGTTCAAACCAACTGAGATCGGCAAGTTTGTAATGCCATTGCCCCATCAAATGCAGTGTGCCGTCATAATTAGGGTCCAGTTCCAATGCGCGCAATCCGTATATTTCCACATCATAAGAATTGATGATCTTCTGTTTTGTGCCTTCCAGAATGCCAATTTTCCCGATGAGAACAGCATACCAATGATTTGCACGAGCTGAGTTCGGAGCGAGTTCGAGAGCCATTTTAGCTGCTTCAAATCCGGGATAGAAGTGCTCTTTATGAATCTCCTCATCATCCGTCTGTTCTGCAATATCGAAATGAGCTTGTGCGATACGCCAGTATAATTCATGATCGTTCGGATATATTTCGACTAATTTTATAAGTTCTTCGAGTTCCGAATTATATTCATTTATATCTCGCAAACTATCTGCTTTTGCAAAATCTTCCAGCGGAATAGAAAATAAAGAAACAGCTAAACCTATACCCAATAACAAAATTAATTTTTTCATTAGTTACCTGCTTCTAATAGTTCCTGCAGATGTTCAACGTATTTTGCCGCTCCCCCGTATTGATATCCGGTTTGAGCAATAACCTGTCCTTCAGCATTTAAGAGCAGTATGGTCGGAAAACCTTTTATTCCGTATTTCCTGGCTAAATTATTATTGTAGGTTTTTATCTCATCTGTTTGTGGAATGTTTCGTGGAAAATCTAATTTAACAAGAATGAGATTTTCAGTGGCATACTGAATAAATTCTTCCTGTGAAAAGATATCATCACGCAGTTTGAAGCACCATCCACACCAATCGGAACCAGTAAAGTCGACAAAAATAGATAATCCTTTTTCTTTTGCGTTTTCTTGAGCTTTTTCAAGATTGGTTAACCAGTTTAAATTTTCGGAATCCTCTGTATTTTGTGCGCAGGCAGTAATAAAGAATAGAGTTAGAATAGCAATTATGAATATAGATCGTTTCATTTAATTTCATCTCCGTTAACAATGATTTTTGTGTTTATTGTTGCTGCTTTACGAAGCATTTCAGTAATACCACAATACCTGGTTTCTGAAAGCTCCACTGCCCTTTTAAGCTTTTCTATGGGGAGATCTTTTCCAGTGAAAATATAGTTAAGATTTATAGTATGGTATATCTTGGGATGTTCTTCAGTGAGTTCACCTTCTACATTAAGTTTCAGATCATAATCTTCAACTTTCATTTTTTTAAGAATTGAAACCACATCCATTCCTGTGCAACCGGCAAGGCTACTCAGAAGCAGACCTTTGGGTCTTGGTCCTTTGTTTTCACCACCCACTTTTAGATCGGCATCTATAATTAAGTGATGGCTATCCAATTCAATATCGAAAGCCATCTCGCCAAGCCAATTTGCCATAGAAGTTTGCTTCATTATTTCGGTTCTTTTTCTACCAGTGCTTCCAGATATGAATCGACATATAATTTCACACACTTATAAACAGCTTCCGGATTGTTTTTCTCTAATTTACTGATCAGGTCTTCCTGGAGATTCATAAAATCGAGAAGGGTCTGCTTATTCGTTATTTTACCTTTTGCAGTTACTTCGGCTAACCAGCTTCTTCTATCTCGTTTGGAAGGAAATCTTCTTACAAGTTTCTTTTTAACCAGGGTATCGATTATTCTTGTTATCCTGCTATGCGAAACCTTCATTTCTACCGATAGGTCATTCATACATACTGGCTTTACGAGAGTGGTCAAATAATTTAAAAGATCACATTCCATTCTGCCCAGGTTAAGGCATTTACGTCGGATCATTTCCTTTTTGGAACACAGTTTGTAAATCTGCTTACTTAGCTCTCCGTACTTATTTACTAGTTTGTCCATTTTACTCTCCTTGTTAATTTTTTTTATACTTAACTTTTTTTTCTTACACTCACCTTTAGCTCCATTAATATTTATAAGCAATCAAACTTATGGAAAAAATAATTTTCGCTGACAACAATGCAAGTTTTTTTTTATTCTTGAAGTGAAATTAATTTTTTTATTATATCTTTAGATTGCAATCCTTCCGCTTCAGCAGCGAAAGAAACTATGATCCGGTGTTGTAATACTATACGGGAAATATATTTAATATCGTCAATTGAAGGAGTTAAACGGTTGTTAAGTGCAGCCCTTGTTTTGGCTGCGTACACAAGATATTGGGAAGCACGTGGTCCCGCACCCCAGTTCACCCATTTTTTTATGAAGTCGGGAGATTCTTTGTATTGAGGTCTGGTAGAACGTGCCAGTTTTACTGCAAAATCAAAGACATGTTCACTAACAGGAATATGTTTTATCGCATTTTGGATTTCGATGATTTCTTCTGCCGATAAAATTGGTTTAAGAGATCCTGTTAAATTTACAGGGTCTTTTTTTACAATATCTTTCTCTTCTTCATAAGATGGATAATCGATATTCAAGTAGAACATGAATCTATCCAATTGAGCTTCCGGCAGCGGATAGGTGCCTTCTTGTTCGATAGGGTTCTGAGTGGCAAGTACCAGGAACGGTTTTTCCAGGTCATAAGTTTCATTGCCAGCTGTAACCTGGTATTCCTGCATGGCCTGCAATAAAGCAGACTGTGTTTTGGGTGGAGTCCGATTGATCTCATCTGCCAGGATAATATTAGCAAAAACAGGACCTTTGATGAATTCAAAGTATCTTTTACCGTCTGTTTTATCTTCTGCCAGGATGTCTGTACCGGTAATATCTGATGGCATCAGGTCTGGTGTGAACTGAATGCGGCTGAATTTCATATTCAATACTTTTGCCATTGTAGAAACA